>CALRBA010000005.1 GCA_943353835.1 Candidatus Nomurabacteria bacterium
CGGTGGAGAAAAATTCTTGGACGCACGCGCTTTTGTTCGGTGCGTTGTTTGGTTTGGTTTGTTATGCAACGTATGACCTTACTAACCTTGCAGTCGCTAAAGATTGGCCATTGCTCGTAACTATCGTTGATTTAGCGTGGGGTGCAGTATTGGCGGCTTCCGTATCTACCGCGACATACTTCATCGCAAGCAAGATCGGTCTATGAGTTATTTTATAACGTTAATTTTAATATTGTTTGCATACATGAGCCTGTGGTTTGTGGTCTCTTTGCTCAAAAAAAGAAATGACTTAGCTGATGTGGCGTGGGGGTTGGGGTTTGTACTCATGACATGGATATCTTTTTTTCTTTCGGATGATTCGGGAGCAAGAGGACTGTTGGTGGGTATCTTGGTAACTGTGTGGGGCTTGCGTTTGGCGTGGCATATTCATGCACGAAACAAGGGCAAGGCGGAGGATTATCGATATCTCGCATGGAGGAAAGAATGGGGTAAGTATTTTTATATTCGTTCATATTTTCAAGTGTATCTTTTACAGGGTGCTTTCTTGTTTCTCATCGTCCTGCCAGTACTGCTTATCAACAAGAACGAAGGCGGAGATATCGGCTTACTCGACTTTTTAGGCGTAGCCGTTTGGCTTTTTGGTTTTTATTATGAAGCTGTCGGTGATGCACAACTCGCCCGATTTATTAAAAATCCTGCGAACAAAGGTAAGCTACTGCAAAGCGGTCTATGGGCATATACTCGACATCCAAATTATTTTGGTGAAGTAATGCAGTGGTGGGGCATTTGGCTTATCGCGCTCTCTGTTTCGGGTGGCTGGCTTGGTATAATCGGGCCTATAACTATAACCTTTTTGATTTTGAAAGTTTCTGGTATTCCTATGCTCGAAAAGAAGATGGAAGAAAATCCAGATTTTGCAGAGTATAAGCGGAAGACAAGCATATTTATCCCATTGCCAAGAAAATAACGTAGTATGCAGAATTCTGATCCTCGCTTTAAACCAGACCTCACTCCAAAAGAAATGCTTCGTCTTGGAGTTTTTGGCGGATTATATTTTTCTGATAAGCCAAAGGAATTTCCAAAAGATTGGTGGAGGAGTGCAAAATTATCACCAGATGGAAAACGGCACAAAGAACTGAATTATTTTGGCGTGAATGCCAGTCAGCCGCTTTCAGTGTGGCTTGCGAAGGGTTGGATAAATCCACAAGATCCACGGGGATGGTTTCAGTGGTATTGCAGATACTATATGGGTCGTAGAACAGCCGATGACGAGCGACAAATTAAAAGATGGCTCGCTATGCGACGACATATAATGCAAATTAAAAATAATTGCAGAGCTGAAGATATTTTTTGTCGGCCTCGCCAAAGACAAGCGGTATTGCATTGGGCCTATGATTCGAGAAAGATGTGATCTGGGGAGCAATCCCCGCCGTTTTATAATGTTTCCTAAAAACGGCGAGGATTGTTGTGCGCGCATTGGGTTCGCATCGCCACGCAATCGGAGCCCTAAAGGATTGCTGTTTGTATTCAATCGCTTCGCTCTTGAACAAACAGGGAACGTACGAGGCAGTTTCAAGCCACCACGCGCTCCTCGCGTGCGATTAGTCAGCATCAGGATTATCAACAAAATACATTCGAACTTTGTTTAATACACACCGCATCAATGACACGAAATTTTTATATAGGACTTTTGGTGATTGTGATGGTAGGAGTAGGTGCAGTGTTTTTCTATAGGACACCAGTCCCGCCCTTTCTCCAAGAAAGAGCGGGAGAGTTTGGCGGAGTGTCCTTAAGAATTGAGTATGCGACAACGCCAGAGGCCAGAGAACGTGGACTCGGAGATCGGACTGAAATACAGAAAGACTACGGAATATTGTTTGTGTTTCCAAAAGATGATTATTATGGCTTCTGGATGAAGAATATGCTCGTGCCGATTGATATCTTCTGGCTAAACGCTCAAGGACAGGTCGTCTATATCGCGAGCGATGTCGCGACGTCTACCTATCCGAATGTCTTTTATCCGACCACTCCAGCGCGATATGTCCTTGAAACAGTCGCCGGCTTCGTGAGCGAGCATGATATTAAAGTTGGTTCGGAACTAATATTGAAAAAATTTCCAACTGTTTCGCAATAACGCTGTCCACAGGGTGTTTTCTATATACAGGAGTAAACTTAATCTAAACGAATAACATTATTAATTTTCAAACACATCAACATACCATGTCTAAGATTGCTAAAGCCCCAGTACGTTCAAAAGCGGTTGTTGCGCAAGTTCAGAAGGTTACGGAGCCTCCTATTTCTAAAGAAACTCGCAGATATCGCGAGATGATTCCTCAAGTAGAGAAGCGCGACGGACGACTCGTTGCATTTGATTTTGATAAAATTGCAACCGCTATTTGGAAGGCAATGGCAGTGGCGGAAGAGGGTAGCCAAGAAGATGCAGTGCTTGTGGCGCATCAAGTGGCGGGCGAGCTTGGACGATTCGCGAAGAAGTATAAGAGTTTCCTCCCGACTGTTGAAGGCCAGCAGGACTCTGTGGAGAAATATCTTATTTTGAACGACTATGTGAAGACAGCGAAAGCATATATTCTCTATCGCGACAAGCGTGCACAGATGCGTGCGTCACACGTGGAGATTCCCGAGAGTGTAAAAAAACTTGCGAATGAGAGTAAAAAATATTTTGACGGCAACGCGCTCGGTGAATTCGTCTATCTGCGTACATATGCGAAATGGATTCCCGAAGAAAGGCGTCGTGAGACATGGGTAGAGACTGTTGATAGATATATGAGCTTCATGCATGAGAACCTCGGCGATAAGCTCACGAAAAAAGAGTATGCGGAAGTTCGTATGGGCATATTGAAACAGGAAGTGATGCCATCTATGCGTCTTATGCAGTTCTCTGGAGACGCGGCGCGCAGATGCAACGCATGTGGCTACAATTGTACCTTTACCGCGCCTGTTAAGCTGGAGGATTTCGCGGAAATTATGTATCTCTCTATGCAAGGGTGTGGTGTTGGTTTCGCCGTAGAGAGTCAAAATGTAGAACAGCTCCCGCAGATTATGAAACAGTTGGGTAAGATGTCACCGACATATGTTATTCCTGATTCAAAGGAAGGTTGGTGCGACGCTCTAACTCTCGGACTCACAACCTGGTATGCAGGGAAAGATATTACGTTTGATTTTTCAGAGATTCGTCCGGCCGGCGCGCGCTTGAAAATTATGGGAGGCAAGGCTTCGGGCCCAGAACCTCTGCAATCGCTTCTCGCCTTCACGCGCCAGAAAGTTCTCTCGCGACAAGGCCGTCGTCTGCGCGCAATTGATGTCCACGACATCACCTGCAAAATAGGCGAATGCGTAGTCGCCGGCGGCGTGCGTCGCACAGCGATGATATCGCTCTCTGACCTTGACGACGTTGAGATGCGTGACGCCAAGAAAGGTCAATTCTTTATGACCGACCCACATCGTTCAGTAGCGAACAATTCTTCGGTGTATGAAACCAAGCCGACCAACACGGAGCTTATGGATGAATGGGTCGCCCTTATGAAGAGCGGGAGCGGAGAGAGAGGAATCTTCAATCGCGGGTCGCTCGCCGTCACTCTTCCATCACGGCGTGTTGAATATTTCAAAAAACTCGGATTCATCAGTGAAGATGGCGTGACGCAGGGTTCCATTGGGACTAATCCGTGTGCAGAGATAATCCTGCAGTCCAAACAGTTCTGCAATCTTTCAGAAGTTATTGCGCGCGCGAATGACACAGAAGCGTCGCTTCTGAAGAAGGCGCGTCTCGCTTCAATTCTCGGCACGTATCAATCAACTCTAACTAAGTTCGGTTATATATCTAAAGAGTGGACAGACCATTGCTCGGCGGAAAGACTTCTTGGAGTATCAATCACCGGACAGTGGGATTCTCCGGTCGCCCGCCTTGCAGAAGTGATGCGAAAGATTCGCGATGTTGCAGTTAAGACGAATATCACTTATGCAAAACGTTTCGGAGTTGAACAATCTATGGCAGTGACGGCGGTAAAGCCATCAGGCACTGTCTCGCAGACATTCAACTGCGCTTCAGGTATCCACCCTCGTCACTCACCGTACTACATCCGCCGTGTGCGTATCAGCGCGACCGACTCTCTCTTTAAGATGATGCGCGACCAGGGAGTGCCGTATTATCCGGAAGTGGGGCAGTCTATGGAGGAGGCGAATACCTATGTTCTGGAATTTCCGGTGAAGGCCCCAGACCATTCTAAAGAAGCGCGTTTCAAGGATAATCTCTCGGCGTTGGAACAACTTGAATATTGGAAGAAGGTGAAATTGAATTTCACTGAACATAATCCGTCTGCGACCATCTCGGTAAGCGAGAACGAATGGATCGGAGTCGTAGATTGGATACAGAAGAACTGGGATATCATAGGCGGGTTATCATTCCTGCCTAGAAGCAGTCATGTATATCGCCTCGCCCCATATGAAGAAATTACAAAAGAGGAATATGAGGACCGTATTGCTCGCTTCCCTAAAGTGGATTATTCCAAGCTATATGTCTATGAGCGACAGGACGAAACGGAGATGAAAAAGGAGCTAGCTTGCGCCGGAGGGACTTGTGAAATAGAATAGATTCACAAGTCTTATGCACCCCTTGGGGTACGACGAAGCGTCGCCTGCGAGATTGAATAAATACATAAATGCGAAAACCTGCGCAGGAGCGCAGGTTTTCGCATCTTTTTGGACCCGGCCGATAAGCCGAATTCTGTCGTGGGTGATCATTTATCTGGGACGTTGGTTGCCCAACGCCTCGAGCGGCACTTCCCGCCTGTTCTTGTAGAACAGGCGGGACACGGCCTTGCACGGAGGTAAGGATTTAACCGTTTCATCTCGAGAGTTACCTCTCGACTCATCCAGTCAACGACCGGATGCTTGTACACTTTCGCATCCAAGCGTCTCTGTTCGCACCTCGCGCCTTACGGCGTGTGGGAATTACCCACTACCATTCTGCCACATCGGCCCGTGTTCGGACTTTCCTCCCCATCACAGTGACAGAGCGATCGCCTAGCTAGGTCCATAAGAATTATACCACACTTGAAAGTGGAATGCGTCACATTATGGAATGTCTGAATTAGCGCAGTACTGACGCGCTTCTCGTAGCATTTTCTGTATTGTAACCGTACGCGCTACGGAAAGTATTTCCGCGTCCAAGATAGCTCTGGTCGGAGTATGTGCGCCGGCATGGGTACTCAAGCTTGAATACGGATATGCAGCTATGCGTTCTCCTAAGAACTGAGGGTCCACAACGTGGCTGACTTTCCATTTAGGCTCATAGAGCATTATGGGATTGCAGTGCACGTAGCTAATAAGATTTTGGAGGTAATTGTCTGCTGTAGACACATGGCGAGATTGGAATGGTTTGAGGAAAAGATTACCAACTCGCGCGTGTCGTGAGTTAAAGTATAGCGCGTACGCCGTTCCTATCTTTCGCATAAATGAAGTAATTCCTCCCTCCGAAACCTCTTTCAATACCAAATGGAAATGATTTGGCATCAGACAGAACGCACCGATGGCAACTAGTTTTTTACCACGAGGAATATTCATCACCTCTTCAAATTTGCGTATGCCTATATCGTCACGCCTGAGAGGTAACTTGTCATTTGCCAAGTATAGAAGTTCCAAGAAGCGATGGTAATCTCTAGTATCTTCAAATGCGATGCGCTTCTCAATGCTACGATTATAGCAATGGTACCACTCACCTACGGTAAACGGAACTTTTCTATTTGTCATATCATCAATTATAAGGTGTCACCTTACGGAGTCAAGTAAATTATAAAAATAGTAAGGTGACACCTTACGAAAAAGTGTGGATAAGCACTTTCTGAATACACAGACAGAGTATACTGGCCAGTATTACCATCAAATATAATAAACAAAATTCACCATGCCTCCGCAACAGACGATAAGTACCACGCGACCTTCTCTAGACACTATAAGCATAGTAGCCCTACTCGCATCGCTCGTTGTTTCTTTATTCATTTTTATTCCGTCCACGGCTATTCCGTTCGGAGCAACAAAGACATTTCTTCTCGCTTCAGGCGCGCTCATCACACTTGCTCTCTACATTCTCGCGCGTCTCTCGCGCGGTAATGTAATATTCCCTCCGTCTATTCTTGTCGGTGCGCTTTGGTTGCCCGTGATCGCGTACGCTTTATCATCCGCATTTTCAGGAATCTCGTTCGGTAGCGCCCTATGGGGTACTTCTCTTGAACCGGACACGCTCGGGTTTATGCTCGTCGTTGCGGTTCTCGGCACTCTGACGGCGTTCGTTCTGCGTCGTGCAGAACATTATCGTTTATATCTGTCGGTAAGCGCATATGCGTTCTGCGTCGTTGTCGCTCTACAATTGGTTATTCTAATAGTCGGACAATTCGCTCCAAGCACTATTTCACCGTCATTTTCAATTGTAGGTTCTTATGACGACCTAGCTCTGCTTCTCGGTCTCGGAGTTGTAAGCATTCTGATGACACTACGCTTCATGGAACTTTCTAAGCGAGCGCATAAGGCGCTTCTTCTAGGCGGAATGGGCGCGATGGTTCTACTCGCAGTGACGAACTCCTCTCTCGTCTGGGTGCTTCTCGCTCTCGTATCGCTTGGTCTCTTCGTTGAGTCCGTAATGAAGCGTTCGCATGGCGCTTCTGATTCAGACTTAGACGATGTCGGTAGCAGTATGGATTACGAACCGACAGGAACGGATGAAGGCAGTCATTCACTTATTCTCCCGCTCGCAGTGCTTGCAGTATCACTCTTCTTTCTTATCGGTGGGACGCTCGGCGGAGCACTGGCGAATTCTTTGAACATGAACGTTTTGTCAATTCGTCCGTCGTGGCAATCAACGATTGCAATTGCACAAAATACGTACGGTACGTCCCCGATCTTCGGTTCTGGTCCAGGAACGTTCGGTGTACAGTGGCTCAAGTACCGTGACGCATCGCTCAATTCAACAGTGTTCTGGAATGTTGATTTTTCTTCCGGAATCGGCTTCGTCCCGACGTCGTTTGTTACGACAGGCGTTCTCGGAGTGCTCGCGTGGCTTGGATTCTTAGGTCTCTTTATCGTGTTCGGTATCAGAATGCTTATCAGGCGCGCGTCCAACGATCCGTTTATAAGCTATGTTGCGATACTTTCGTTCGTCGCATCGCTCTATCTGTTCACTACGGCAGTCTTCGGTTTACCTAACTCCGTTATTCTCGCTCTGGCGTTCGTGTTCGCTGGTCTCTTCATATCCACCACGCGTTTCGCAGAAGGAAGTAAACAATGGGGAATTATCTTCTCTCGGAGTCCGCGAATCGGCTTCGTTATAGTATTCTCGCTTACCATTCTACTTCTGGCATCGGTCGTTGCCGCATACACTCTCGTAGGGCACTACATCGCCACGTCTAAGATTACGAGCGCCGGTAATGCGTTCTCTGCAGGAGACCTTGATTATGCAGATAGGGAATCGCAGAATTCAATCTCGTTCGCTCCGAGCGCTGCCGCCTATCAGATTCAGGCAAGCGTCGCGAGCGCTAGACTTAATCAGATAGTCGCATCCTCAACGATGTCGGTATCTTCGGCGCAACAGGCATTCCAGACCGCGCTCTCCACCGGCATCAATGCAGCCATGACCGCGACGCGTCTCGCTCCATCTGATTATCAGAGTTGGATTGCGCTTGGGAATCTGTATTCACAGGCCGTCCCTCTCGGAGTAGAGAGTGCCTATGACAGCGCCAAGACTGCATATGAAAAGGCGCAGTCATTGAATCCTACAAATCCGCAAATTCAATATATTCTCGCTCAATTGAATATAGCGAATAAGAACAACAAAGCCGCTGAAGAAAATCTTAAAGCAGCTATAGCTCTGAAACAGGATTACACCGCCGCAATATTCCTCCTCTCGCAACTTCAGGTTAAGGACGGCAATGTGAAGGACGCTCTCGCTTCCGCACTAGCCGCCGCGTACTTCCAGCCGAACGACCAGAACATCCTCTTCCAAGTCGGCATTCTGTATGCGGCGCAAAACAATCTCACAAATGCCGCTGCCGCACTCTCTGCCGCAGTGGATGCGAACCCTTCGTTCGCGAACGCACGCTACTTCCTCTCTGCTGTCTACGCGAAGCAGGGCGATTTAGGAAAAGCACTCATACAAATGCAAGCGATATCAGCGATGTCAGAGGAAAATGCGAAGGCAGTCGCCATCCAACTTGATGCGCTTAAATCAAGTAAGAATCCGTTCCCCGCGAATCTTCTTACCATCACTCCAGCTCAGGTGAAGCAGTAGCAAGGCGATGCCTTGCTACAAAAACAGCGCGGCCGTAGGCCACGCTGTTTTGTAATTGTCATAGTAATTATTATTGTCAAATTAGATGAGCATAGAGTATGATGCGTTTATGCGAGAGATTTTTGAGCGCATCACGGCACCGATACGCGGCCTGCATCAGGTCGCGTACTTGCTCGCTGGGCTTACTCTAGCCTCGCAGTTACTCGCCCTTCTTCGCGACAGAACGTTTGCGCACACATTCGGTGCGGGCGAAGTACTGGACCTCTATTATGCGGCATTTCGCGTGCCTGACCTCGTCTTCGCTCTCGTCGCTTCACTCGTGAGTGCGTACGTGCTCATTCCTCGTATTACGGGAATGGATAGGGAATCAACGCGAAGGCTCCTTTCAGAATCCGCAACGTTCCTATTCGGTTTCGGCGGACTCATCTGTATTGTGCTCGCCGTCTTTATGCCGTCTTTCTTGTCATTCCTGTATCCGAGCTTCGTAAACTCTGTTCATCAGGACGAGTTCGTCTTACTCTCGCGCATACTACTTATACAGCCGATACTTCTCGGCCTCTCGGGCGTGCTCGGTAGCGTAACGCAGGTGCACCGGCGCTTCACACTCTTCGCGCTTTCTCCTGTGCTTTATAACATCGGCATAATCGCAGGCACGGTCTTTTTATATCCGACATTCGGTCTCATAGGAATCGGCTTCGGAGTTATTATCGGAGCAGTCGCGTATCTAGCGGTGAATATTCCTGTTGTTATCGGAGAGGGAGTCATGCCGAACTTCCGTATACCCACGCTCTCTCTGATGTCATCAGTAATGCGCGACTCCGTTCCGCGCTCGCTCGCGCTCGGAGTTGGCTCAATTACTGCGCTCGCTTTGACGGCAATCGCGTCAAGGCTCGGCACTGGATCCGTTTCAGTATTCACATTCGCCATCAATCTTGAAGCCGTACCTCTCGCACTCATAGGCTCTTCTTATGCTATTGCCGCATTTCCTGCTCTGTCAGAGGCGTCTGCGCCGGAGAAGAGAGATGACTTCACGCGCATTCTCTCTTCAAGCGCACGACACATTATTCTCTGGTCAGTCGTCGCGCTCGGGCTCATAATCGTCCTGCGTGCGCATATTGTCCGCGTAGTTCTTGGTACCGGAGCGTTTGATTGGAACGCGACTCGCCTTACTGCCGCAATGCTCGCCGTTCTCGCCGTCGGTCTCGCCGCGCAAGGACTGGTTATTCTTTTTTCAAGAGCGCTGTATGCTGCACGACAGTCTTGGCGACCTCTTTTCTATCAGCTCGCCGGATGCGCTCTTACGATAATTCTGGCTCTTATCTTACTTCCTATCGGCAAAGAAGGAGTTCCATCGCCGCTTGCCGTTTTTCTGCGAGTCGGAGACGTCACCGGCACCGGAATTCTGTTTCTCGCTCTCGCGGCGACGTTCGGCCAAATCTTTCTTGCGATACTGTCGCTCTTTGCTCTACGCAATATCGCTCCTGGGCTTGCCGGAATGCTGAAGCGTCCGCTTATTGACGGATGCTTTGCCGCAGTAGCAGGCGGTGCCGCTACCTATGCCGTTCTATTGGTTGAAGGAGGAATCGCTCCTCTCACGACATTGATGTCAGTTTTCACTCAAGGGCTCGTCGCCGGTATTGTAGGCCTCGCTGTCGCAGGACTCGCGCTGTTCGTTGTTGAAAATGAAGAATTTCGCATTGTGACTGGCGCGCTCGCAAGACTTCTACGAGTACCGAACGAACGTTCCGAAGTCCTAACTCCTTCTGCAGAAGAACTTCCAAAGCCATGAATTCGGAACACATTCGTAATTTCTCTATCGTCGCTCACGTTGACCACGGGAAGTCTACTCTCGCCGACCGTCTGCTTGAACGAACAGGCACAATTCCGGAACGTCTTATGCGTGACCAATTTTTGGACCGTATGGAACTTGAGCGCGAACGCGGTATCACAATAAAGATGCAACCTGTCAGAATGTCTTACACCTTGAACCTTACACCTTACATCTTGAATCTCATTGATACTCCAGGGCATATAGATTTCTCATATGAAGTTTCGCGGGCGCTCCACGCGGTAGAGGGAGTTTTACTTCTCGTGGACTCTACACAAGGAATACAGGCACAGACACTGACGACGCTCTCGGCAGCACAGGCACAGGGATGCGTGATTATACCGATTGTTTCTAAAATTGATTCTCCCGCAGCCAGAGTAAGTGAAGTAAGTTCAGAACTCGCGAAACTTCTTAACATATCACCGGATGAAGTACTAGCAGTATCTGGAAAGACAGGAGAGGGCGTGGACGAACTTCTTAAGGAGATCGTTAAACGAGTCCCTCCTCCGTCCGCCGGAGCACGGACTACGGCGGGCGAAGCAAGAGGCCTTATATTTGATTTTTCATATTCTACGCACAGAGGCATCGCAGTATATCTGCGTGTCTTTGACGGTACGTTTAAAAAAGGTCAGTCACTCCGATTTCATGCGGCAGGGAAGGATTTTATCGCGCTTGAAACCGGTATCTTCACGCCTGAAGAGAAGTCTGCGGAGTCGCTCTCTGCCGGCGAAATCGGCTATATAGTTACCGGTATTAAGGAGGCAGGTGTTGTCGCCGTAGGCGACACTATAGGCGTTGTACGAGGCTCTCTACCGGCATTAGAGGGATACAGCCGTCCACGGCCGGTCGTCTGGGCTTCTGTATATCCGGAGGACCAGAACGACCTTCCTCTTCTGCGAAAATCGCTTGAAAGATTGCGTCTCTCGGATTCATCACTCTCGTTTGAAGAGGAGTCCTCTGGTGTGCTCGGAAGGGGATTCCGTTGTGGGTTCCTTGGACTCCTTCATTTAGAAATCGTCACCGAACGTCTGAAGCGCGAATTCAATCTATCGCTCATTGTCACTATCCCGACTATCTCGTATGTAGTAACAAAGATGAACGGTTCGCGCGAAGTTATCTATACACCCGCTAAATTTCCGGAGCATGGCGATATATTGAAAATAGAAGAACCGTGGGCGAAGGTTATTATCATCACTCCGAAGGACTATTTAAATACTCTCATCCAATTGCTCTACGAGCATGAAGCGAATACTCTCGCGACCGAGACCTATCATGACGGACGCATTGAGATGTCCGTGGAGATGCCTCTTCGCGAGCTTATGCGCGGATTCTTTGATAAATTAAAAAATATTTCTTCCGGATATGCTTCACTCTCGTACGAGATTCTCCCGGAGAGACAAGCAGATGTCGTACGGCTGGATATTTTAGTCGCCGAGGAGCCGGTGCCGGCCTTCGCACGTGTGGTCGCCTCTCGGCGCGTAACTGAGGAGGCGGAGAAGATGGTGGAGAAGCTTCATTCAATTTTACCAAAACAACTCTTCAACACAAAGATTCAGGCGAAAGTAGAAGGTCGCATTGTGTCGTCAAGAACACTCTCGGCAATGAGAAAAGATGTTACAGGATACCTCTACGGCGGTGACGTCTCGCGCAAGAATAAACTTCTGGATAAGCAGAAACGCGGGAAAAAGAAAATGCTTGAGAGGGGCACCGGTAAGGTCAATATTCCAGAAGAAGTCTTTATGAAAATGGTGCAGTCTTCCGCCGAGTAAAACAAGGTTTAACCTTGGGAATCTGAATTAAGGTTAAACCTTGTTTTACGTTATACTGAAGCAATGCGCGCGAAACAGTGGCGACAGGGGTTACTTATAGGATTCTTAATGCTCGTCACGTTCTGGCTCATTTCTCTTATTGTTAGTCTCTCGGGGAAGGCGCAGATAGCGGTTGACGAAGCTCATAAAGCACAACGACAGTATCAGGCTCTTGAAGAAAGAAAGATAGCTCTGGAGGCGAGTCTGGCTGCTCTAGAGACAGCGCGCGGGAGGGACTCTGCTATTCGTACCGCATTCGGAGTTGCGCGCCCCGGAGAAGAAGTTATCGTGGTGGTACCGCCAAAACCTGCGACTACGACGCCAACTCTCTCTTGGTGGGAGAAGATATTAATTTGGTTCAAATGAAAAGCGGGTATGGTTCAGTGGTAGAACGCGACCTTCCCAAGGTTGAGACGCGAGTCCGATTCTCGCTACCCGCACCACATTTTTTGTGCTATAATTTCCTTAGATCGTAACGTGAGGAGATAGCCAGTGAAGATAGAACACGAAATGAAGTCCGTACGAATAGTACGACATCGCACCATCGCCGATGCGCTCATGGTAGGTTTGAGTAAGCATCCACTTGATGGACTTTCGAACCGCATTTTTAGCGCGTTGCACTTGAATAAACCGACCGTCGCGGAGCAGGAACTTGCTGAAATGCTGTACCAACCGCTGTGGAGAGAATACGAAGGTGAAACAGTATATGAAAGAACTCTTGCGCTCATCTCTCTCGATATGGAAATTGGAGTGCATGAGTTTTATCAGGAGCTCGTCAAGAATGACTGTTACCCAGCGAGTTTTAGTGAAGGGATGTCCTACTTACCGGTTCTTGTGGCGAGCGATGTGATGATTGATGCTGTTCTTCATCTTGGCACGTCTCTCCGCGATGAAAAATGGATGGAGTATCGGCTTCTCACTAGAGAGAAAGGAAATGTTGAACTTATCCATTTTTATCCTGCGATGAAACTAAAATCTTACTACAGAACCATCGTGGTAAAAGAAGAAAAGAAGCAGGTAAAAAATTGACCCGCAGTCGTTGATGACAATCGACTGCGGGTTTATGCTATACTTGTCGAATAATCAAACAAACATGGATAAAAACATCACCATTTACAGCACGCCGACCTGCCACTTCTGCCAGATGACCAAGGATTTTCTTAAAGAAAAGGGTATAAGCTATACGGAGTTTAATGTCGCGAGCGACTTGGAGAAGCGCCAAGAGATGATTCAGAAGTCCGGTCAGATGGGCGTTCCCGTTATCTTCGTGGGAGAGGAAATGATTATCGGTTTTGACAAGGAGAGGCTAGCTTCTCTTCTTAGCATTACCGTGTAACTTTCAGCCCCTGTAGTTCAATGGATAGAACGGAGGGTTCCTAATCCTCTGATCCATGTTCGACTCATGGCAGGGGCACTAAGCTGGTATACTAGAAACATATGGACCCGGAGATAAAACGACAGCTGGAGGAGATACACGCGCTCGCGAAAGATAATCATCAGATGCTCCGCGCCGTACGGCGTCATCAATGGTACGGCATCATCGGGACAATCGTTTTTTGGGCAGTTCTGCTCATCACTCCGTTTTATCTCTATCAACAATATCTCCAGCCTCTCGTAGCTAAATTCCAAGCGACGACAGGTTCGCCAACGTCCGGCCCTTTCGGTTTACCGACTACCGCCGACCTGCAAAAGCTGATAAACTCCTTTAAAGCGGGGCAGTAGAGCCCGCAGAAGGCTTGGATAGCTCAGTTGGTAGAGCACTTCCCTGAAGAGGAAGGGGTCCCCGGTTCGAGCCCGGGTCCAAGCACCAATATGTATCAAAAGCTCTTCGCGTGGATTAAGAAATACGAACGACATTTATCCGCGTTCGCGATGCTTGCTGGATTTATCTTTGACAATCTCTTCTTTGAGCGCATTGACCTCTGGCAGACGCAGGCGGTCTTTGCTTTTTACACGGCGATTTGCTTCATAACGATTCCACTTTTGCATCGGATTGAGACACGCGTAACTCGCGGTATATCGGCACCGAGATGGAGTTCTATTCTCCCGATAGCGACGCAGTTTGCACTCGGCGGTTTCTGGAGCGGATTCGTTATTTTCTACGGGCGCTCGGCGGTATTCGGCGTATCGTGGCCGTTTCTACTTTTTCTTTTTCTCGTGTTTATCGGGAACGAATACTTTAGACGTTATCATTCAAGACTTGTTTTCACCAGCGCTCTATTCTTCTTCGCACTCTACTCATACGCCATCTTCGCTATTCCGATTTATATTGGAACCATAGGGATGCTGACCTTTATCCTGAGCGGAGTGGTGGCAATATTCGTTTTCGCATTATTCACTATTCTTCTACGTTTTGTCGGCAGAGAGCGTTTTATCGCCGATGTGTGGCGAATCCGTGTTTGGGCGTTTCTGATATTCGTCGCGATTAACGTTTCTTACTTCACCAACATACTCCCGCCGTTACCGTTATCGGCAGTTGCTGGAGGTATTTATCACCAAGTATGGAATGTTCCAGGCAATTATTTTGCAAAGAACGAGGATCAATCATGGCAAGTGCGATATCTCGGCTTCCCTCCGATTCTGCACGTAATTAGAGGTGAGTCTCTGTACGCATATAGTTCAGTCTTTGCACCAACATCTCTCAAGACAAATATTGTGCATGAGTGGCAGAGATATGATTCACAAAATAAAAAATGGATAATTACAGCCACTGTTTCGTATCCGATAGTTGGCGGTCGCGATGGCGGTTATCGCGGTTATTCAAATGCATTTGTACCTACGACAGGTAAGTGGCGCGTGAATATAGAAACGACTGACGGACGTCTTATCGCGAGGTTGCCATTTACCGTTGAGTTAACTACTGCTTCTCCGATTGTGGAAACGATCACTCTTAAGTGACAAAACAAGGTTCAACCTTAACTCAGATTCCCAAGGTTGAACCTTGTTTTTAACCAGCTTTTACGCGTAGCTTAGTTTGCTTAGCCTTATCCAATTTAGGAAGAATGATAGTGAGTAGACCGTCCTTTGCGCTCGCAGAAGAAGACTCAACATCCACCTCTTGCGGGAGCATTATGGTTCGCGAGAACGAGCCCCAGAAGAGCTCGCGCGTGAAATAATCCGTACCGGCGACTTGTTCGCGTTCCATTCTGGAACCCTCTATCTCCACCATATCTCGGCTTATAGAAATGCTTAACTCATCAGGGCGTACTCCTGCAACAAATGCGCGAATTATTATGTCGCCGGGAGTCTGATGCACATCTACCGGCAGTTGACCCTCGTTTCCCGGCATATCGTCGTCAAGCGGTGCCGGGCGAGATGCGTTTTCATTTCCGCGCGCGCGCGGTTTCTCGCGAATAGGAAGAGTTGTCGTCGGTAGCTCTTCGTCAAACGCGTCTCCGGAAGACGCACTGCCGGAGAGACGCTCAAAGAACGATGGCTTTTTATTCATAATCATCATATGTTGTTAGAAAAATTTCGGTACTGAAAATATTTTAGCACCTCAAACGTCGCGAAGAAAATAACGGCGACTACCCAGACTAAGAAGAACGCGACAAGTGCAGTAGAGGCACCTTGGTTTATAATAAGCATGTTAAAGGCAGTGTGCAATGCGATGGCGAGGATAAGTCCGAGCGCAGCCGCGCTAACACGACCTTGCGGGCTGTATTTCGTAGAAAAGGCGAGTGCGAAACCTATGGCAGCTGATGCTACAACATGCAGAAGCGTAGAGCCTAAGAAACGCACATTACCGGTAAATAAACCCGTGGCGAAGTTTCCGTCCGAGATTGGAGTAATGAGAAAAAGCATATTCTCCGCCGCTGCAAAGCCGAGCGCAACGGTAATCATATAAATGACATAATCCGGCGTCTCGTCTACCGCACGGCGCCAGAGAATGAATATGGCCACCATTAAATATTTAAGAACTTCTTCTATAAGAGCACATGCGGTGATAACAGAGAGACTCCCGTTCAAATGTTCCTTAGCGTAGTATTCAAGAGGGAACGCGAGCGGTACCGCAATCATTCCTGCGACGAATGTAAGTGCGATAAGAGAACGAGGTTCAGGATGACTTGCATCCTCTTTCAATAGGAAATAGAGCCAGATAAAGGAAGGCAGGAGCCCACCGAGAAATGCGTAGCCTATTGTTGTGAAAGTCACTTTTCTATTCTACCGCACTTAAGAAGGCCACTTCGCGACCATCAGGTATTCAGCGTCTTTTGTCGGCATAGACTGATAGATTTCTTCAGTGATGAAAGGCATAAATGGGTGTAGAAGTTTCAGAATGCGAGTGAGCAGGAGCAGAAGCAGGGTAGCGCGGGACTGCCTTGCATCCTCATCAGTTCCAGCGAATATCGGCTTTGATTCTTCCAAAATCTTGTCTGCGAACTCGTGCCAAGAGTAGTGGTAGATTTTTTCCGCCGCCATGTATATTCTAAATTCTTCTATGTCTATCGTTATATCTTTTGTTAGTGCATTTACTTGAGCCAATAATTCTGCGTCCTTCTGCGTCAGTTCTGCGTTGTTCTGCGCAAGATTTGTATTTTCAAATACAAATCTTGAAATGTTCCACAGCTTGTTTGCGAAGTGCTTGTAGCCCTTCACTTTATCTTCACTGAGTGATAGGTCGGTTCCAGGTGTGTTACCGACGACGAGCGCCATACGAAGAGCGTCTGTTCCGTACTTATCTGTAAGATTAAGAGGATTCACTACATTACCTTTGCTCTTACTCATCTTTTTACCATGAGCATCATTCACAAGTCCGTGGAGATAGACGGTATGAAATGGTGCTTTCTTTGCAAGGTAGAGGCCGAAAATCACCATGCGTGGAATCCACTTGAAAATTAAGTCGTGACCTGTTTCCATCACATCTGTCGGATAATAAGTTGTGTAATCTTTTCCATTTGGAAATCCGGTAACGATAAGTGGCCACTGTCCGCTTGAGAACCACGTATCAAAAGTATCAGTATCAGCATCCCATCCTTCTCCGTCAGGTTTTTCACGGGAGATAATTATTTCTTCGTTCCCACTTTCGCGATTCTTAAACCATGCTGGAATCGGGATACCCCATACTATTTGTCTAGAAATGTTCCAATCCAGAGCGTTTTCCATCCAGTACCTGAATATTTTTTCGTAGTTATCAGGTACGAACTTTACTTCGCCACGGTTTACTGACTCAAGAGCCATCTTGGCGAGTGGAGCCATCTTCACGAACCACTGTTCCTTCGTCTGCGGTTCAATCATGGTGTTACATTTGTAACAGCGTTTCGTTATGTGCGTGTAATTGTCGTCGGTTTTTATAAGAAGACCTTTGGAGGCTAGTTTCTCAACTATTTTCGGTCGTGCTTCGGCAATCTTCATTCCGGTGAATTCTTCAGCAATCGGGAGAAGTTTTCCGTGCCAGTCTATAATTTGTTCTACATCAAGCCCGTGACGTTTCGCTATCTCAAAGTCAATCTGCGAGTGCCACGGAGTTATTGTCATAACTCCCGTGCCGAATTCCATGTCAACGGCAATGTCTTTGATGACCGTTGCCATAATAGGACCGTTAATCCACTCAACTTCAAGCCTCTGTCCATGCTCCCAGTCTTTATATCTAGGATCATCCGGGTGCATTACGACATATTTATCACCAAACTTTGTTTCAGGGCGTACGGTGCCTATTTCAAATGGACCATATTTAAAATAATAGAACGGTGATTTTTCTTCAGTATTTTCAGTCTCAACATCCGAAAGGGACGTCTGATGTTTTGAGCACCAGTTGACAGTGCGCTTACCGCGGTAGACGAGACCGTCTATGAACATCTTTTCAAACGTCTTCTGAACTTCCTTGACCACGTCTGGGTCAAGTGTAAATTTCTCCCGCGACCAATCGCATGAAGCCCCAAGTTCTCTAACCTGTTGTTCCATGTGTTTTTTGCTTTCTAGAGTAAAGGCAAAAATTTCGTTGTAGAGTTGTTTCGGGTCCATACTGAACCTAGAACGGCCTTCCTTCTCCAATTTTTTTTCATACACGACCTGGGTTTCAAATCCTGCATGGTCTGCTCCAGGAATCCAGAGCGCTTTGTAACCCTGCATTCGTTTAAAGCGTATAAGAATATCTTCGAGCGTAATGAAAAGTGCATGACCAGCGTGGAGGTCCCCGTTTGCATTCGGCGGAGGCATAACGATAGTGTAAGGCTTCCCGTCGCCAGTCAAGTTATCAGGATTAAAGAGCCCACTCTTCTCCCACTTCGCATATATTCGCGACTCGGTTGCAGACGGGTCGTATGGCTTTAAAAACTTGTCAGGCATTGTCTAAAATATAGCAAATTAAGGCTTTTTGGCGAGAGAGAGATTACCGTTAGCAATAAAATCAGTTGATCCTCCAGCTGGCTGACTTTGCCGCGAGGCGCGGTAGAAGCCGGCAAGGGCAATCATAATTGCGTTGTCGGTAGTGAGCTCGGCGGATGGTATATTGAGCGAAACGTCGGGAAATTCGCGAGAAATGTTTTCTTTGAACACGCGACGAATGTGCGTATTTGCCGAAACGCCACCTCCGATAACCAATGTTTTTGCGCCTGTTTCTTTGAGCGCTTGTGCAGTTTTTTTCCACAGCACGTCAGTAACTGCGTTTTCAAATTCGTGCGCGATATGCTGTTTTTCTTTTTCATTTATATCGGGAATCTTTTTTAAGAGATACAACACAGCAGTTTTCAATCCGGCAAATGAGAAATCGCATGTCATTGAATCAATCATTGGCCGCGGAAGAATAATCGCAGAGCCGTGCTCCTCCTCGGCTCCCTCGGACACGGTCCCCAGTCGCCTGCGGGAAGCACGGTTCTGCTCAGCGAGACGCGAAATTTCTGGACCGCCAGGGTAGGGCAGACCGAGCATACGCGCTACCTTGTCAAAGGCCTCGCCGACCGCGTCGTCGCGCGTCTGCCCAATAAGCTCATATTCAAGCCACTCTTTCATTAGCACCAGCTCTGTGTGTCCACCGGAGATAAGGAGCGCAAGCACCGGCAACTCCACACCATTTATAACAAGGTTTAACCTTGTCCCAAACGGTGGCGTATTTGTTGACTCTTTAGCGAGGGCGGCAAGTATGTGCCCTTCCATATGGTTCACGGCGACAAGCTGTTTATTCCAGATGAGTGCAAGCGCTTTAGCGAAATTTATACCGACCCAGAGTGCCGGTTCAAGCCCGGGACCTGACGTAACGGCAATGGCATCTATGTCTGGCGTCTCGCACTCGGAGACGAATTCAAAAAACGCTTCAGTGAGTCCGGGTTCACGCGCCAAAATTTCAGAAACTGTCGCGCGTACTTCTTCTGGTATCGCCTGCGTATCTTCATGTAAAAGCTCCGCCTCCTCCAACACCGCCTCCAGAATCGGTACGAGATTCTTCGCGTGTTCGCGCTTCGCGAGCGCGGGGAAGACCCCGCCGTACTCTTTATGAATCTCTATCTGCGAGAGTAATGCATTCCCGAGCACGGTAAACGTGGCGTTTCGTTCACCTGCCCCAAGGGTACTCGAGGGGTCGCCCTCGCACTTAAGTATCGCTATCGCCGTCTCGTCGCAGCTCGTTTCAATGGCGAGAATTTTCATCTTTTTTCTCAATCAGTTTCCATGGAATAAGATTCCCAAACGGAATTTCAAATCCAGAGGCAGCCGGATGGCCGTTTCCACCATATTTTTGTGCAATGGATGCAACATTGACGCTTCCATCGCTACGCAACGATACACGAAGACCTTCTGCATCCGCAGAAACAATAATTGCAATAGGTGGTTTAAGACGCGCAAGTCTATTTCCGGTATCACTGGTAAATTCACCGGAAGCACCGGTTAAATAACATTCGTATCCTTCAAAACTAACGATTTCAGCATGATGAATGCCATGCAGAACAACATGCTCATGATGTTGAGAGAACAGTCTACCAGTTTCTACTATGCGCTTAAGTTCAATCGGGTCTTCTAGTTCCACAATAAATGTATTCCATTTCTCCACATTTTTTATATCAAAAGATGCGAAAGAATCCGTAAGCGTGTATACGTATGCAAGAACTTCCCGTGAGTTCTGTAAATTAAAGCGATATAAATCGCCGTCCTCCACATATTTCAAAAGCATTGGAACTGGAGTATCAGGATTAAAATAACTCCATGCAATGGTTGCTCCGGAACGACTCGTATCAAAAACTCCAGGGAATTTTGTTGCGATTTCGCGCACACCATCGTGATGGTCAAGTACGGTAACGGATCTTGCTGATTCCACCAGCTGATCCATAATCGATTGCGTATAACAAAAATCAATCAAAAACAAATCTTTACCTTCAAGATGTTCAGGCGCAGGTTTACCGTGCTTTAGCGGAATGTATTCCGCCGTGTTACCAAATTTTTTCCATGCGGCGTAGGCGCCACCGAAGCCGTCCGGACATCCTCCGTGATAGAGGATGGCTATGTCTTTATGATGTTGGTGCATAAGTCCAAGTGTACTCGCTTAACGCGTAAAACGCACTGAGACACCGGCGGGGATGACGCGCTCTGAAGAAGATTCTTTAATGTAGAGTTCGCCAGACTCGCCGTTTATCTCGCCAAAAGCGCTCTCTATCGCCTGAGCGAAGGAACGCGGGGCGTAGCCAGCCGCGTAGCCGTTCACAAGTAAGAAGGAACCAGTCGCGTCTGAAAAAATCTCTTTTAGCGACTCAAGAAGAACTGGGAAGTCTTCTTCAATCTTCCACACCTCACCCTTCGCTCCGCGACCGAATGCGGGCGGGTCAAGAATTATTCCATCATATTTGGCACCTCTACGGGCTTCGCGTTTTACGAAGGCGAGTGCGTCGTCCAGTATCCAGCGGATTCTATCTTCGTTAATGTCCGAAAGTCGCGCATTCTCGTGCGCCCAATCCAGCGATTGCTTTGATGCATCAACGTGCGTGACGAACGCTCCCGCTTGTGCGGCGACAAGCGAGGCGATGCCTGTGTAGCCGAACAAATTTAGGATACTCACTCCAGTAGCTTGCTGTGAAAAAGTCCTCGGGTCTCCTACCTCCGGTCGGCCAGACTGTTTTATCGCAAGCCCCTGTCGTTCGTTGAGTGCCTTGACGCAGTCTTTTATCCAAACCCAATTTGGAGCTTGTTCTGGAAAGATACCGGTGTGCTTGAATCCTGTGAGTCGTGCGAGGAATCGTGCGTCATGCCAAGAAATCTGCCACGATTCCGGTACTGGTTTATTCATTTTCCATTCGCCTTTTTTATCATGGAATGCGAATTCAGCATGTGCAGTTTCCCAAAGTTCTGGTTTTTGTTTTTTCCACAATGCTTGAGTCTCGGGACGCACGACGATAATCTCACCAAAACGTTCCAGCTTCATATTGTCGCCGGAATCAATAAGTTCATAGTCATCCCACGGTAGGGAGACGAGATGTTGGTCACAATTTATTTTTTTTGTCATAACGTCTTTTTATAAAGCTTCGGGATGTTTACGTGACCATTCGTAGAACACAACTGCTGCGGATACCGCTGCGTTCAGCGATTCGGTCCGCGAATGCATTGGTATTTTTAAAATAACGTCGCAGGTGTCAAGCGTTTTCTCGCGTATCCCCGCGCCTTCGTTGCCGATAACGAATGCGCTCGGAGCATCAAAAACATCAGTGCCGAGAGATGTTTTTCCGTCCATCGCTAAACCATAAATCCAAAAGCCTTTCTCTTTAAGCACATTTAGTGTGTTGTTCACATTACCTATGGAGACGAGTGGAATGCGGAATACCATGCCCGCAGATGTTTTCACCACCGCGCCAGTGATGCCGGCCTGATTATGTTCTGGGATAAGTACAGCCGAGAGTCCGAAGGCTGCCGCCGAGCGGATTATGGCGCCGACATTATGTGGGTCCTGCACCTCACCCAAGACAGCGACCGCAGGATTTGTTTTTACGTCTAATGTCTTCAAAAAATCATCAAGCGATATGAGCAGAGCAGACGGGTCCATCGTCGCGATGACGCCCTGATGCACCGTATCTCGCCCGACGAGATCCTTACCAGAGTCCTTTGTGAGTGTAGATGTCGGAATATTATTTTTCTCCAATAAAATTCGCAGTTCAGTATCACGCAGATCGGGCGCCAGAAATACCTTACGAATAACCCTAGGAGTATTACGAAGCGCCTCCATAAGCGCGTGCTTACCGTAGATGTAAATCTTGCCTCTGGCATCTTTTTTCTGGATATATTTTTTATTGTATTGTTTTGGTCGCATAACGAGTGCGCGGTGAGGGATTCGAACCCCCGACATCTACAACGTCAATGTAGCGCTCTACCAACTGAGCTAACCGCGCGTACAAAAACTATAACACAAAATCCAAAAACCGATGACCCTACCGGGAGTCGAACCCGGGTTTAGAGCTTGAAAAGCTCTCGTCCTAACCGTTAGACGATAGGGCCGTCTACACCCAGTAGGTCATTCTACTGAATGAGGTGCACATATTAAAGTGATGTGCCCGTCTTTAAAACTTATCATTTCCGCGCCAAAATGCTAGGATTGCGAGCACGGAGGCGTGGCAGAGTGGTCGAATGCGCCAGTTTCGAAAACTGGTATGTGGGAAACCGCATCGGAGGTTCGAATCCTCCCGCCTCCGCCAGAGCATAGTATACTGACAAAAATGTCACCGGATATAATAATGGAACTTATTCTCCAGTACAGATACTGGATACTTATCCCGTTGTCCTTCATAGAAGGACCGGCGGTTGCATTCATCGCCGGCACGCTCGCTTCGGTGGGCATATTCAATATGTATTTTCTCGCAGTGCTGTTCTTCGTCCGCGATGTAGGACTGGATATAGTGTATTACGCGATTGGTCACTACGGAGGCCGTACAGCTTTCGCGAAGCGCATGTTGGCAAAGATTGGTGTGACAGAGGACCATCTGGAAGATGTGCGCGTTTTATGGGAGAGACGCCCTGGCTGGACGATGTTTATCGGAAAACTTTCATACGGCATCGCGTCTGCGTTTATTGTCGTTGCAGGAATGGTAAAGATGCCTTTCTCATTGTTCATAAAATACGGAATACTCGTAGCCGTTCTTCAATACGGAATTCTACTATTAGCCGGATACTTCCTGGGAGAAAGCTTTGGTGGGAGCATCGTGCAAATCATCAGCAATGTACAGTATGTTATTCTTTTTGCCGCAATAATTATTTCCGGATACTATATTTTCACCTGGTACATGCGCCAGAAACTTCTTAAAGCAGACAAAAAGATTGAGGAGAAACTGGCTGACAAGAATCATCCGGTATGAGGAAAATACTGTTGGTGACCGACGCTTGGGCACCGCAGGTCAACGGTGTTACGCGCGTATTGAATGCTCATATTGACGGCCTTAAGGAACGCGGTTATGAAGTTTCTGTAATAGAACCAGGCCAATTCAGAACTATGCCGTTGCCTATGTATCCGGAGATTCGTCTCGCACTATTCGCGCGCCGCAGAATTGCTACGATAATTGACAAAATTAAACCGGACGCCATACACATAGTTACCGAAGGACCACTTGGATGGGCGGCTCGTTCCGTATGTCTAAAACATAGAATACCATTTACGACGTGGTATCACACCAAGTTTCAACTATATGTTGACGTTCGTCTTCACGGACTTCTTGGTCCGATTCATTGGCTCATGCGCCGATTCCATTCAAAAGCAGTTCGCACCATGGTTTCAACCGAAAGTCTCAAATGCGAACTGGAGGTGGACGGATTTAAAAATGTAGTCGTAGTACCGCTCGGTGTTGATATAATTCAATTTATCCGCAATTCGTCTCCGCCACTTCCGCCATTGCCGAAGCCCGTCTTCGTATACTTTAGCCGTATCGCACCGGAAAAAAGTCCGGAGGAATTTTTAAAATTGAAACTATCCGGTACGAAGCTCGTCATAGGGGACGGACCAGATAGAGCGAAGCTAGAAAAGAAGTATGGGAAAGAAAACAAGTTTGTCGGATATAAGCGCGGACAGGAGTTGGTGGATTGGCTCTCGCTCGCTGATGTATTCATCTTTCCTTCTCGCACAGAAACGTTCGGACTTGTTGTTCTAGAAGCGCTCGCCTGTGGGATACCGGTCGCCGCGCACTCATGTGTGGGACCGCGCGACATAATAACGGAAGGGAAGGACGGTTACTTAAGCGAAGATTTGGCCCTTGCCGCGCTCAAATGTCTCGTGCTTTCGCGCGACGATTGCCGCGCAACAGCCGAAAAATATTCTTGGGAACATTCATCCGAAACGTTCATAAAAAACCTCTTCTTCATTCGTTAGAGTCTAGCGCACGACAGTCCACTCTTTGTAGGCGGCATGACCGCGCAGAGCGACCGAGAAGCCGTTCTTAATCCAAATGAAATAGGTGCGGAGCCAGCCGAGTTTATGCTGGCGACGAAGCGAGTGGCGAACACAGAGTTTTGAGTACGACATCGTTTGACCGAGCGTGGCGAGCTGGCGGAAGAGTTCATTGTCTTCGCCGGCGACCAAGTGCTCGCCGAACCCTCCGATTTTCCTAAACGCATCTCTACGCACCATCTGGAATTCGCCTGAGGAATTGCCCGAATGAAAAATATTATTGGAGATGATGTAGAACCAGTTAAGCGGAGCGCTGAAAACTTTGTCTACGATAGATTTATTTTCAAGTAACGGTTTTAGCGGAACAGTAGTGGCAACCAGTTTATTGTTCTCAAATATTTTTAATATTTCTTCAAAAAATTTCTGCGGTTCTGGAATTATTACATCCGCATCTATGAACACTAGAAATTTTCCAGTAGTGAGCATAGCTCCAGCATTCTTTGCTTCACCAAAGGTTTGTCGTCTTTGTTGATTCCACACTACTATTTTGTCGGTGTATCTGCGTGCGATATCCAGCGTCTCATCAGTACTCCCGCCGTCGGTGATGATGAGTTCGTGAGGTATCTGTAGACTTTCAAAATTTTTCAGCGTACGTTCCAAGAATGGTCCTTCGCGAAGCGTTGGGATTATTATAGAAATAAGCGGAGAATGTGAATTCATTGTTTTTTAACCCAGAGATAGATGTCCTCCAACGCCTTCACTCCGTCGCCAGCGGCAATGTTGTTCTGGTGGTAGAGCTCGTCGGTACAGTCGCCGGCGGCCCACACGCCGTCAACATCTGTTCTCTGGTTGCGAGCATCAACTTTTATGCGTTTTATCTGGTCAAGCTTGACCAGACCCTCGGCGAATCCTGTACTCGGAATGACTCCCACTTCGGCAAAGATGCCGGAAACAGCGAGTTCTTTTATTTCTCCGGAATCTTTATCCGTATATTTCAAACCTGTTACGAACTGCTCTCCAGTAATTTCAGTCGGTTCGGAGTAAGCGATTATGCGCATATTCTGGTGCGCGCGAGCTTTTTCAACCGTTATCTGGTCGGCTTTGAAGTCTTTGTGGCGATGAATAAGTGTGACGGACTTCGCATATGCGAGTAGTTGTAGCGCTGTTTCAAAACCCGCATTCCCGCCACCTATTACTGCGACGTCCATGCCGGAGAAAAGAGGCCCGTCGCAGGAGGCGCAGTAGGTGACACCTTTGTTTTCAAATTTATCAGCGCCCTTAATGTCTAATTTTCTGCGCCCAGCACCCGTAGCTATTAAAACTGCTTTCGAACGATATCCAGAGCCGTCTTTCGTAGTTGCTTTAAAAGCTCCCTCAATCTTCGTAAGCGCAGTTACGCGTGCGCCGAGCTCAAGCGTTACGATGTCTCCCTTCACTGCATCAATGTGTACAGAAAATGTTTTCGCTAGTTCGGCACCGCTCATCTTCGGCGTGCCGATCCAATTCTCAATGCCTTCAGAGACGATGGACTGCCCGCCAATTTCTTCTGTTATGAGAACAGTCTTGAGGCGCTTACGCGCCGCGTAGACCCCTGCTGCAACTCCCGCTGGCCCACCACCGATAATAATGAGGTCATACATAAACCTCATTATAACATTATTATTTCTTATGACGACGTAAAAATGCCGGAATCGCGCCCCATGTCTCGTCGTCCTCCGGAGCAGACGGAGTTTCTTCACGCTTGTGAGGCGTCGCCGTCACATTCGGTTCTTCTTTTCCACCTGAGGCGGACCCGCCTTCGGCTGGAGCAACTTTTTCTGATTTACCCTCAACGGTTTTTTCTTCACGTTTTAGAATTTCGTGATAAATACGTCCGCGTTCCTCCTCGCGTTTTTCTGTAGGAATTGAGAAAAGGGAACGCTCAATACCTGAATGTGAAGAGTGTATTGCACTCTCAGGAAAACCAGTCGCGATTACGATGATTCGCAGTTGTCCCTTCTTAAGCTTCTCGTCCTTCATCACACCCCAGATAATCTTGGCATTCTTATCAACCGATTCGCTGATTATTTTAGACGCTTCATGCACCTCCATAATGCCGAGGTCGTCAGAGTGAGCGACAACCCAGAGAATGCCTTTTGCACCAGAAATTGAGATATCCAGAAGTGGAGAATTAACGGCTCGTTTTGCAGCCTCCCCAGCTCGTTCATCGCCATCTGCAATACCAATACCCATAAGCGTCGGGCCAGCACCCTCCATAACCGCCTTGATATCGTTGAAGTCGGTATTGATGTCACCGGGAGTGCGAATAATATCTGAGACTCCTTCAACCGCTTCGCGCAGCACCTCATCACAGAGAGCGAACGCCTGTTTTAGAGAAAGCATTTTTTCAGCGACCGTAAGCAATTTATCATTTGGAATGACAATAAATGCATCAACCTCTTTTTTAAGTTCGGAGAGACCGCGTTCGGCAATGTCTTTTCGTTGTGCCCCTTCAAATGAGAACGGCTTTGTGACAATGGCGATAACGAGCGCACCGACCTCTTTTGCAATCTTGGCGACAACTGCAGAAGCTCCTGTTCCTGTCCCGCCCCCCATACCGCAGGTGATAAACACCATATCTGAACCCTGCAGAGCTTCCTGTATCTGTTGGCGCGTTTCTTCAGCAGCACGTTTGCCGAGCTCCGGGTTCATACCTGTGCCGAGTCCTCGCGTCAGATTCTTGCCGATATGTATCTTGCGTTTAGCGAGAGACCTGTGAAGGTCCTGCGCATCTGAGTTCACAGCGAGGAATTCAACCCCGCGCACCTTGGAGGTAATCATATGGTTTATCGCATTCCCGCCGGAACCGCCGACTCCTACGACACGAATTCGCGCGAATGTCTCAATCTCTGGTTCAACGCGTTTGGACATAGTTAAAAATTATGTGAAAAGTTACGTGTTTGCTATCATACCAGACGCAGACAATATGCAAATATTGACAAATTATTGATACGGCTCGTTATTTAAGGCAAAAATTGTTTGAAAAACTTACTGATTGAAACCAACGGACCAGGTTTTGACACATTTGTATCGCCGGTGAGGCCCCAGATAGCGAGACCGTATGCGACCGCCCAAGTCGCATCGCGTATTTTAGTATCCGACGATAAGCGGAACTCCGCGAGACGCGCTGGGAGCTTCAGAGACCCGCGAGCAATGTCGCTGATGCTTCCAACGCCGGCGCCACCGCCGGAGATGATAATACCGGCTGGGAGCGGTCCGCGCCTACCGAGCGACTTCAGGTGTTTATCAATTAAGGCGAACATCGTCACGAGACGGCTCTCTATCAGAGAATCAACTTTCTTTCTTGGATACATTGCTCCGGATAGTCTGCCTATCTTCACACGCTCCGCTTCTTCAAGAGAAACGCGTAGTCCAAGAGCAATATCGTCGGTGATGTGACTGGAGCCCATCGGGAACACTTTTACGGAGACTGGAATGCCTTCATCATAAACTACGATAGAAATTGTTTCAGCGCCGATATTCGCGAGCACGCACCCTTTCATTTTTTGGTCGCCTTCCAGTAGAACATATGAGCCTGCGAGTGGAGACGCCATCCGGTCAATAACTTCAATATCAGCATCTTCAACCGCCTTACTAAGTGTGTCCTCGTGTTGGGCTAGACAGGTGACGAATAAGTAGTCAACCTCCAGCCGTACGCCCTTCATACCGAGCGGGTCGCCGAGCACCTTCGCGCCGTCAATGCGATACTCCAGCGGGATGCTGTGGAGGACGTGTCGATTAAGGAATCCTGGCGCTGCTGCCTCGCGAGCCGATTTACCTGCCTTGTCTATATCAAGCGCCGTTATCTCCTGGTCGGCGCGAGAAATTATTGTGGAGCCGGTTGAACGCGCTTCATCCAGCGAAATACCTCCAACAGCGAGGAAGCCGGCGCGCAGTGGAATGCGCGCCGATGATTCGGCTTCTTGCTTCGCTTTCAAAATGCTTGCAGATACTTCTTCTTTATTGACGATGTAGCCGTGCCGTAGACCCTTAGACTCGGCGAGACCCGTGCCGAGGATGCGCAATTGTCTCCCGCCTTTTTTATCGTAGAGCTCCTCTACGACGACCATTTTTACCTGGTACGTGCCGATGTCTATTCCTGTGGCTATTCGTCGCTTCATAGCGCTTCAAGAGTTTTTGTTCGCATTTGTCCATAGTAGCACCATGCACCCGTCCTTTTATATGCAGTACGGCGTGGATAAATAACATGAGCAGGAAGCTGGATACAGAAAGCAGGAAGTCAGGAGCTTGCTTTCTCGCTTCAGAAAGACAAATAATAATTTCGCCGCTTTTCTTGCCGACAACATACGAAAGAACGTTTGGTACATAATTTTTCCCGCGAAGTTTTTTATTCAATTCAAGTGCTTTTTCAGAACCAATGAATACGAGCGAAATTTCCCAATCTGGCAAAATTTCTTTTGCAATTTTAGAAAATACAGCACGCGACGCCGTACGGCGTCGCGTGAGATTCTGTATTGAAACACCCTCCATTCGTTTAACGCTTACCGCCCTTGCGTACCTTCTTTGCAGCATGGTCAATTTTACCGAGCTTCACGAGCTCGTTATACTTCTCGCGACGAACTTTAGAGATGAGCGCGCGTTTAAGTCCTACGTTTTTAGACTTCGTACGTTTAAAGTAGCGACGGTCGCGCATCTCTCTCACGAGGCCGAGCCCCTGCGCTCTGCGAGTAAATCGGCGAATGAGCGCGGTTGAACTCTCGTTCTTCCCACGCTTCACTTCTACTCTTGTTCCTGCTGTCATAGTGAAAAGACTCTAACACATCGCGTGTGTAATTGCACACCACCACTACTGGTAAGACGAAACATCGCCTACGCGAACGATTTCAGACGCTCGGCGAGACCTAGAAGAGGAAGTACGGTTTCTTCTTGAGTAGCACAGTTGCGCAGGATGGCAGAGCCCTCTAGAGCCTCTTTGCGTCCCATGATGAGGAGGTATGGACTATTCCTTCTCTCTGCCAGATGGATCTGTTCAGTAAGCGATTCAACACCTATATCCTGCGCCAGAGATACTCGTGCTTTACGGAAATCTTCGGCTAGCCGAATGGAGATACGCTTCGCCTCGTCACCAATGTGGACGAATGAGAAACGCAGTCGCGCGGGATCCGCTTTCTTTATCACACTGCCTTCACTAGCTATATGTATAACTGCGCCAATCGCGCTAAACGGAGCACCTGGAAAGAAATGGCGCGCGAGGTCGTTATAGCGCGAACCCCACGCGACTCTGCGCTCGCCAACTAAGATTTCAAAACATGTATCATTCCACACCGAGCCTCGACTTAGAAGCGTGCGTGCGAGCTCATATGGCGTCTCGGTCATTTCCAAATATTCAAGCAAATCTTCAAAGCGTTTCCTGCTCGCGTCCGAGAGATGTTCCGTCGGGGCTGGCAGGTCATCGGCGGCATCAAGAAGAATGGCGAGCTCGGCGGCGAGAAATACATTCTGCTTAGAGAGCGTAACGCATTCTTCAGGGAGCATACCGGAACGTTTCTTGAAAAAGTTGGACAATTCGCGCGCGTAACGCGCGCGCGTCTCCTTATCTCCCATTGAATTAATGCGAACGGTCGGTTCTTCGTGGAATAGGTCGCGCACGAGAGCGAGAAGTGCGCGTATTACTACTGCGTCCGCGATAGCACGGTCAGAGCCGAGCGCATGAAATTGTATAGTCGCCTTTTTCTGCGCCGAACGACCTGGAGCGATGTTCGTATGCCAGATAAAGAGTGGCTGTCTCTGGTTCGGCGTACACGCCGCGTTCTGGCACTGCCTTAAGAAGCTTGCTACCGTCTCTGCGACTGAATCAAGCGCGAGCGCTGTAACCGCGTCCGGATAACCGGTCTTTGCACGCGCGCTCCAGCGCGCTCTCGTAGTGAGAGAAGTCAACGGAGTGAATCCGTAGTACTGTCCAACCGCACGAGCTTTATTCAAAAGTTCTTCGGCAGGAATTGTGTCCCGTATCATGGTGAATAGGTTGCCGTACCCGGGAAAAATGCGCTCTTTGAGAGAGGCAGTAAACGCAGGTCAACCCTGCCGACGATGTCCTTCCTAGGCAGAGGCCCCCAGACTCTGCTGTCGGAACTGTTCGGGCGATTGTCGCCCATGACGAAATATTCTTCAGGATTGAGTAAGATATTCTTAGTATATGTCGCATCCTCGTTCACGATGTATGGTTCTGTCAGAGTCAGCTTTTCTCCGTCAGCGGTTGTTACGGTGACCGAGCCGCGACTAATAGAGACGGTTTCATTCGGCAGGCCGATAATGCGCTTGATATAGAAGATTGACGGGTTACCAGGATAACGGAAGACGATGACATCTCCACGCGAAGGAGTTTTAAAGTTGTATATGAATTCATCTATTATAAGATAGTCCAAGTTTTTAAAGGTTGGATGCATAGAATCGCCGTCAACAATAAATGGCGAAGCGATGAAAACACGAATCGGTATTACAACAACGACAACAAGGAACGCTAATGTGAAAAGATCCTTCAACAGACCCTTCCAAGTGTCAGACATGCGCGCATTGTACTTGTCCTGCAAACTGATGCAAGTTTTCACAAGCAGGTGCGACAAAAATGGGCGCGCTCCGGGTCGCTCGGCCAAGTCTTACACCCATTTTTTCCGCACCCGCTCGCTCAATAGAACAGTGTGATAGGATTCTCGCATGGCACTCATCATTGTTGGGCTCGGGAACCCGGGAAAGGAGTATGAAAAGACGCGGCACAACGCTGGGTGGAGCGCGGTAGAGCTAGTATCCAAGAATGAAGGATTTGACGACTTTGTTTTTAATAAAAAAGCGAATGCGTTGGTAGCAAAAGGAGTTGTTGGAAGCGACAATGCAACTCTTGTTTTACCTGAGACGATGATGAATCTCTCCGGGAAGGCTGTCAGCGCATTTATAAAAAGTCCGAAGGCGGCAAAAAATCTGCTTGTCATTCACGATGACCTAGACTTACCGCTCGGCACGCTCAAGATGGTGTTCGCGCGCGGGAGCGGCGGGCACAAAGGCGTGGAGAGCGTGATGCGCGCGATTAAAACAGACGCATTTGCGCGCATCCGCATCGGCATTTCAGCGGTAGGTAAAAAAAACCAGGCGAAAAAAGTTCACGGTGATGAAAAAGTAATTAAGCAAGTGATAGGAAAGTGGAAACCACCTGAAGAAGCGACTGTCAAAAAAGTCCTAAAAAAAGTCGCCGAAGCTGTCCGTCTCTATGCCACCTCCGGCCTCGACTCCGCCACTCAGTTCGCCAACACTCGTTAACTTTTATTTCTTCTTGCCTGCGAAGGTGAGCGTCATGCGCTGTTCCTTCGGTTCAAAGAGAGCGATGGTGAATGGATACGTTTTTCCGAGTTCCAGCGTTTCGCGGAGTTCGGCAGGCGTGGCGAATTCAGAGACGTGCACGAGACCGGCCACACCCTCTTCAATAGAGGCGAGCGCGCCGTGCTTGTTGTACTTGATAACTACGCCCGGAACTTCCATGTCCTTCGCGTAACGCTCCGAGGCCGTGTGCCACGGGTTTTCTTTCAATGCTTTGATTGAGAGAGAAATCTTTCCGTCTTTTATTTCTATCACCTTGACGCGTACCTTGTCGCCGACGGCACAGAACATATGCGGGTCCTCCACGAGGCCCCAATCAAGCTCGCTGATATGAACGAGGCCTTCCAGCCCCTGTTCTATCTTCACGAATACGCCGAAGTCTACGATGCCGGTTACCTCGCCGAGAGTGGTGTCGCCGACTTGATACTTATCAATTAAAGATGCCTTCTCCTCGGCCTCAGAGCCTGTGCGTTCCGAGAAGATTAACTTACCTTCCTTCGCATCAGCGGTGATGATACGCACCGACAGAGGATGTCCGACGAGATTCATAAGCTCGCTGAAAATCTTATCTTTATCGCCTTCCGGTACTCGCGGGTAATGTTCCTTAGAAAGCTGTGAGGCTGGTAAAAATCCTTTGATGCCCTGCCACGATAGAATGAGACCGCCCTTGTTCGCTTCTTCAACAATTAGAGAGTAAGGAGTTTGAGAAAGTATTGCTGTTTCTGCCTCGCCCCAGATGGCTGCCTGACGCGCCTCCTTCAGCGAGAGTTCAATATATCCATCACGGCCGGCTGGGTCTACGATCTTGGCGCTTATGACGTCGCCCTGGTTCGCCTTGCGCAATACATCAGCGGCGTTGAGGTATTCACGACCGTAGATAAGGCCGGTGCCGAAGGGGTGAAGGTCTATATAGACACGGCCTCTGCTTATAGCGATAATTGCACCATCTACTAAGTCGCCGACAGACGGTGGCGTCGGTATAGAATCAATAAGTCCTGCCATCGGATGGCCTTCTGGTAGATGTATGGTCGGAATTGGAACAGAAGTTTTTTTAACCTCGTCAGACATATATATAAAGACGCGCGGATTTTCGAGAAAGGTACTGTCCCGCCATGGCGGGACTAGTGTTAGCCACTTCCTACTTCTCCAGCACGCAACGAGAATACTATAGCAAATAGCATCAAAAAATGCTACAATACGAGCAATGGTCATCACGCATCATGGCGGGCAATGCTTCAAGGTTACGTTCGGCGATTTGACGCTCGTTTTTGACCCAATCAGTAAGAATGCGACCCTACCCGCGGTGCGTTTCGGCGCGGATATCGCGCTCGTCTCGCGCGACCATCCAGACATGAATGGAATAGAAGAAGTGACCTACGGCGAAAAAAAACCGTTCGCTATTACCGGTCCAGGTGAATATGAGCGACAAGGTGTGGTGATTCATGGGTTTCTTTCTAAAAGCAAATACGGGTTGGGGAAGGGCGAGGAAGAGGCCGTGAATACTATATATAGCGTCCAGTTAGAGGATATGACGCTGGTGCACCTCGGCGCGCTCGCTGATAATGAGCTATCACACGAAGCGCGCGAGAGCATTGATGAAATAGATGTGCTCTTCGTGCCGATCGGTGGCGACGGTGTTCTATCTCCGGCGAAGGCGCACGAGCTAGCAGTATCGCTTGAGCCGAAGATTATCGTCCCGATGCACTGGTCCCGCATCGGGATGTCCGAAGGGACGCAAGGTATCGGTGTGCCGAAGTCGCTTGAAGCATTTCTAAAAGAAGCCGGGAATGGGAATGAAAAAGTTGATAAGCTCACTCTGAAGAAAAAAGATTTAGTTGGCCGAGATGGTAGTATAATAGTAGTAACACAATGAAAACTATTTTTGAACATATTGAACACGTAAAAGGGAAGCCACATCATATCCGTAAGCGTGTCGCATTTGGCGCGGCCACTATCGGGACGGCGGTTATCGCGCTCGCGTGGCTCGCAGGCTCTCTAGGCACGGGCGCATTCGCACTAAAGCCAAGCTCATTTGCAGACAACACAGAAGGAGAAATGACTCCTATCGTATCCGAAAGCAGTGATTCTAAAGGTCTTGTCGGCGTCGCAGCGGTGATCCAGAGCGCGCCGACACAGACGCCGGCGCGCATAGAGATTGTTGATTCGGCCAAGTCAGAGTTATCTACGAAGAAGGCGGAGCAGACGATAATTCCTTTTTAGTTCGACCTGGCTCACTATAAATAAAAATGACTTCTAAAGAAACAAAGCGCGATGCGTCAGTAGTGGCAAATATAATAAATCAACCGATTGTCGCGGAGATGCGCCAGTCCTACATTGACTACGCGATGACCGTCATCACCGCGCGCGCTCTACCGGACGTGCGCGACGGGCTGAAGCCCGTGCATCGCCGTATTCTATATGCGATGAAGGAACTCGGGCTCTTGCCAGGCGCTAAGTTCCGCAAGTCGGCGCTCGTCGTTGGCGACGTGCTCGGCAAGTATCATCCGCACGGCGACATCGCCGTCTATGACTCTATGACCAAGATGGCTCAGGAATTTTCATATCGGTATCCGCTTGTTCTCGGACAAGGAAACTTCGGCTCAATAGACGGCGATTCACCGGCGGCGATGCGTTATACCGAGGCGAAGATTTCTAGAATCGCCGATGCTCTCCTCACCGATTTAGATAAAGATACAGTCGTATGGATACCCAACTACGACGCGACACGCGATGAGCCGAGAGTCCTTCCAGCGGCGCTACCGAACTTGCTCTTGAACGGCACACTTGGCATCGCGGTGGGCATGGCGACCAACATTCCTCCGCACAACCTGCGAGAGGTTGTCTCTGCGACCGTTCATCTTATTGATAATCCTGATGCGACGACGAACGACCTTTTGGAATTCGTGAAGGGTCCAGATTTTCCGCTCGGCGGTGTTGCGTTCAGTCAAGCGGACATTAAACACGCATACGGGAGCGGGAAGGGGCCGGTCGTGGTGCGCGGAGAAGCAGAGATTGTTGACGACGGCAAGAAGGATACAAAAATTATCATTACCTCAATCCCGTATCGCGTGAACAAGAGCGAACTCATCTCGCGCATCGCCGATTTAGTACAAGAGAAGAAGATTGAAGGCATCCGCGATCTGCGTGACGAGTCCACCTCGGATATTCGTGTCGTGGTAGAGCTGAAGGGCACGGCGCATCCGCAGGCAGTTTTGAATAATCTCTATAAATATACTGAACTTGAGAGCACTTTTCATTACAATATGCTCGCGCTCGTGAACGGCGTGCCGGAGATGCTCTCGCTCTCGGGCATGTTGGAGCACTTCGTAGCACATCGCCGAGAAGTGGTGAAGCTCCGCACTGAATACGACTTGCGACAAGCAGAAGCGCGCGAACACATTCTTCTCGGACTCTCCATAGCTCTTGACCACATTGACGAAGTCATCGCGATTATCAAGAAGTCTGTTGACATTCCTTCTGCAAGTCTCGCGCTTCAAAAGAAGTTCAAATTTTCCGTATTGCAGGCGACGGCGATTCTGGAAATGCGTCTCTCCAAGCTCGCTGGGCTGGAGAGAAAGAAGATTGAAGACGAACTTTCAGAGATACAGGCGCTTATCAAGACGTTAAAAACAATTCTTTCGTCGGCTAAAAATATCCTTGTCGTTGTTAAAAAAGAGTTAATAGAACTTGGCGAGAAATACGGCGACGATAGACGTACAAGAATCGTGAAAGGCGGTGTGCAGAATATTTCTGCAGAAGACCTCGTACCGGACGAGGATTCAATGCTTGTGTTGACCCAGGGCGGATACGTGAAGCGAACGAATCCATCTGAATACAAGGTACAGAAGCGCGGAGGAGTCGGCGTTGTGGACATCGCGACTAAAGAAGAGGATATCGTAACACATTTCTTGGTAGCGAATGCTCACAGCGACCTTCTATTCTTTACAAACTTCGGTAAAGTGTACAAACTTAAGATGTTTGAGATACCGGAAGGGAAGCGCGCGACCAAGGGTAAAAGCATTATGAATTTCCTCCCGCTCTCGGGCGAAGAGTCTGTAACAAGCGTTCTGGAGGTGCCCAAAACTGATAAAGAGCGCGCCACGCGGAATGCATCATCCGTAGTATTCGTGACGGAGGCTGGAGCGGTAAAGAGGGTATCAGCAAGGAGTTTTGCCGACGTGCGCCGTTCAGGAATCATCGCGATTAATTTGAAGAAAAGCGACACTCTCGTCTCCGCGCACCTCGCCGGCGATGGCGACACGGTATCTATAGTCACCGCGAAAGGGCAGAGTATCCGTTTTGAAACAGAAGATGTCCGTGAGATGGGCCGCACAGCCGGCGGGGTGCGTGGAATGAGCGTGAAAAAAGGCGACCGCGTCGTCTCGGCTGAAGTCATCCCCGCGTCGGCAAAGGATGCCTCGCTTCTGGTGATTATGAGCAAGGGCTACGGCAAGCGCACAAAACTTTCTGAATACAAGGTACAAGGTCGCGGAGGCTCCGGTATTAAGACAGCCGCCGTGACACCGAAGACCGGTGAGGTCATCGGCGCGCGGGTGGTATTCGGTAATGTTGAAGGCGAGGAGCTTGTCGTAGTTTCTAAAAAGGGTCAGGTGATACGCACCTCGGTCGCTTCAATATCGCTTCTTTCTCGCGCGACACAGGGCGTCCGTGTGATGAAGCTCTACCCCGGCGACTCTATAGCAAGCATGGTAGCGTTGTAAAGTACTATTGTTAACAAGGTTTAACCTTGTCCCAATTTGGCCTTATAATATAAGGCGGTATGACACGCTCAATAATTATTGCTCCAGACGAGTTCTACCACGTCTATAACCGCGGTGTTGAAAAACGAAAGGTGTTTTTATCGCGCACGGATTACGACCGCTTTGTAGCACTTCTGTATCTTGCAAATCAGACTGAGCCCGCCGATCTTAAATACCAAGGAAAATCATTTTCTGAAATCACAGAAAACCGAGCAGGTGAACCACTCGTTGCGATTGTTGCTTATTGCATGATGCCGAACCACTTTCATTTGTTGTTGCGCGAAGTGATTGATGGTGGGGTAGCTCGCTTTATGCAGAAGCTCACAACCGGCTACACGATGTATTTCAACAAGCGTAATGAACGAAGAGGCGCACTATTCGAGGGAACCTATAAGGCCAAGCACGCTGAGGAAGATCGGTATTTACGTTATTTGATTTCATATATTCATCTTAATCCAGTAAAACTTTTGGACCGCGAATGGAAGACGAATGGAATACGAGATCGCGACGGCGCAGAGCGTTTCCTTGAGAAGTATGAATATTCTAGCTATCTCGATTATTTCTATTTCGACAAGATTCGACCGCAGAAGAAAATAATCGAACAAGAAATAGGACTCGAACTTTTTGAATCATCGGGAGATTTTAAGCAATGCACCACAGAATGGCTTACTTACAGCACAGAACAGAACAAGGTTTAACCTTGTTTAAAAAACTACCAAGGCGACTCCATCGCAAGCATGGTCGCACTATAAATAGTGTTGATTGCGCGGTCGCCAGAGGCGACCGCATGTTATTTTATAGGTATGACTGCGCATTTCAGTTCTCCGCATGAGAATGTCCTCCAACTCGGCCTGCGAGAGGGAATGAAGGTCGGCGACTTCGGCGCAGGTTCGGGACACTACACGCGCGTTGCAGCTGCTATTGTAGGACACGGTGGAAAGGCGTATGCGATAGATGTGCAGGAAGATATTCTAAAACATCTGAAGCTTAATTCGCACGAACATCATCAGAGAATTATTGAAGCAATCTGGGGCGATATTGAGAAACTTGGAGGGACGCACCTGCGTGAAGCGTCTCTAGACGCCGTAATTCTAGCCAACACCATCTTCCAGATTAACAACAGAGACGGACTTATAGGAGAGATAAAACGAGTTCTTAAGCCGGGAGGGAAATTTATGCTTATTGATTGGGCCGGCAGTTACGGAGGCATGGGCCCGACTCCGGAGAGAGTCGTTACCGAACACGACGCTGAAGCCCTTTTTATTAACAACGGTTTCCATAAGGTTAAGTCGTTCCGCGCTGGTCCGCACCATTACGGCGTTATATTTACCTCGCCATGAAAATGTCACTCTTTCAGGTAATTTTAATCGGCGTTTTCGGTTTTGGCGCATTAATAGGTTTATTCGTTTTCGCAACGTATACCGGCAGTGGCGGAAAAGAAGAAATCGGTTCGGTCGTTATCTGGGGCATCCTGTCAGAGGATGATATGCGGGTGACGATTACAACTATCGGACAAACGAATACCAACTTAAAGAGCGTTTCGTATGTGCAAAAAAATCCGGCAACTCTCGCATCCGATTTAGCATCAGCGATAGCGACAGGAGCGTCGCCTGACCTAATACTCGCCTCGCAGGAAGACATATTAACTCTCGCGAAATTCATAACTCCAATATCATTTGGCACTCTATCCATCAATACGTTCACGAACACATTTATAGAAGGAGCAGGAGCCTTCTCCTCACAGGGCGGATATTACGGAGTACCGTTTCTGGTTGACCCGCTTGTACTCTTTTATAATCGTTCAATTCTTTCAAGTAACGGAATCGCGAAGCCTCCTGCAACGTGGGAAGAGTTAACTGGCCTTGTTTCGAGTGTCGCGATTCTCACGCCGACACGGCAGATTAAACAAGGATTAATTGCTCTCGGCACATACAACAATGTCAATAATGCCAGAGGAATATTGTCGTCTCTTTTCTTTCAGACTGGCGTACCCATATCGTCTTATTCTTCAAACGGATTATTGTCCGCCAATCTCGGGTCTACGGCAGACGGCGGTGTGCCGGCGGGAGAGGCTGTGCTCGGCTTCTATATGCAATTCGCCGACCCGTCAAAGGTCTCGTATACGTGGAATGCGTCACTGCCGAATTCCAGACAAATGTTCCTCGTCGGTGATCTCGCGCTCTATCTTGGGTACGCGTCAGAGGCGCGCTATCTACGCGCCGCCAATCCAAATCTTAATTTCAATGTCGCATTACTGCCACAGAGAGCGACCGCACAAGTGAAGAATGTGTACGGGCACATTTATTCGTTTATGATTCCGCGCGGAGCAAAGAATGGTACAGGAGCATACCAAGTTGCCGTTATTCTCTCCAATTCTGCCGAGCAATCTATCGCCGCCGGCGCGACAGGACTCGCGCCGGTCAACCTGAATGTGCTCGCGACTACTCCGATAGACCCTGTCGCCACAGTCGCGTATTCAGAAGCTCTTTATACTCGCGGATGGCTGTCCCCAGCTTCTGGCGACACGGACGTTATCTTCTCTAGTATGATTAATAATGTGATAAGCGGAAGATTGACGTTGGAAAACGCGCTCGGCTCCGCCGAGCGCGCCCTAACCGCACTCCTCCAACAATAATATGCGCACTTTTGTCATCGCCACGCTCTTCTTCGTATCCATCTCCCTCGCGCCTGCGGCGCTCGCTGCGCCCTTAATAACTTGTGCAACCTTGCAAACAGGGGCTAACTGCACCACAGCCGCAGGGGCAACTGGCATCTGCGATGCATCTAGCGTCTGTCAACAAAATGTAAATGGCGGCGTCACTTGTGCCTTATATGGTCAAGGGGCGGTGTGTAGGAATGCCGGAGTGAGTGGCACATGCAATGCGAATAATATCTGTCAGCCTGCCACACAAGGCGGAACGCAACAAGGTACTGGAGAGATCAATCAGGTACAAACCGGTTCCAGAAGTACTAATACCGGTCCCATCACTCTTATCAACCCGCTCAAGGGCGGTGGGAATCTACAAAGCTTCCTTCTTAATATTCTGGATTTCGTAATACAAATCGGCGGTGTTATCGTCGTTCTGATGCTCATCTTCGTCGGCTACAAGTTCGTCGCGGCCCAGGGCGAGCCTGCGAAGATTACCGAAGCGCGTTCCGCGCTCCTCTGGACTGTCGTCGGCGCCCTCATACTTCTAGGCTCCAAGGCGATAGCCATCGGTATAGAAGCTACGGTGAAGGCATTATCAGTCGGCGGTTGATATGACGTTCAAACAATTTATCGGCACCGGCGATACCGGCATCATCGGTATAATAAATACTGTCATTGTGCCGGTAATCTTCGCACTCGCATTCCTCGTATTTATTTGGGGCGTATTTAAGTTTGTCGCGAACGCCGGAGACGAGACGAAACGTGCTGAAGGACGCCAGTTTATTCTCTGGGGTCTACTCGGTATAGTGGTACTCTTCTCGGTCTGGGGGTTCGTGAACCTGTTGTTATCCACTCTCGGCATAATGCCTTCTTAATGATGTGTCATACTTACCATATATGAAAATTTTCACACGCTTCGCTGTCGTTCTAGCAACTTCAATAATGCTCATCGCTCCGTCCATAGCGTTCGCACAGACTCAAATATATTCCGACTCAAGAGGCAACTTTCAGTACAACAGTCCCAACTTCTCCATCGGCTTCGGGAGCGGGGCCGGTATGGGAGGACAGTTCGCCTGCGGAGCGAGCAATATCTGCAGAGTTGCGTCCACCATTCTCTACATTATCAATAATGTCCTCGTACCGGTCCTCTTCGCGCTAGCCTTCATCGTCTTCCTTTACGGCATTGTCTCCAAATATATCTTCTCTCACGGCGATGAAACGAAGGTGGCGGAGGGGCACAAACTAATCCTGTGGGGCATCGTTGCTTTCGTGGTGATGATATCGCTCTGGGGACTCGTAAACGTCGTCGCGAACACACTCGGTCTCTACGGCATCGGGGCGCCGCCGACCCCGCGCTCATATTAAGTCGCACTTTAATAGACAATTGCACGACATAATTTTGCTAAATCATATGAAAAAATTCTCTCGATACGGAGCACTCCTCATTTTGCTTGCATCTTTTAGCGCACCAATACTCGCGAGCGCCCAGAATAGTGACGGATGTAGTTCAACGGGCCCTTCCTGCACGAACAGTGGCGGATACAGAGGGAGCTGTGCAGAAAGTCCAGACACCGGATATTTTTATTGCAAGCCAGACATTCTCAGACCTCAAACATCTGGTTCAAGCGGTGGAAGTGGGGGCATCAACATTAATGTCATCAAGCCATATTCAGACAGCATCATAGGCATCATCAACAGCATCTTCGTGCCTGTTTTAATGGCCATCGCCTTTATTGTCTTCCTCTGGGGCGTCTTCAAGTACTTCATTTGGAACAAAGAGAGCGAGTCTGAGAAGATGGAAGGCCGTAAGTTCGCCATGTGGGGCATCATCGGCTTTGTTATCATCTTATCAGTGTGGGGACTGGTAAATATCCTGATGGGTGCGTTAAATCTGCAGGGCGGTAAACCACCTCCTTTTCCAAAGATATAATCCGTCCTTCCCTTATGAAGTCCCGATGCGGGATATCCACACATTTTTCGCAGGGCGCGTTGACTAGCCGAGCAGAGAAGCTATAATTAACCCATTATCCACTTAATAAATTCGGTCGCGTTTCAATGGACATTTACGCGACATGATTTTGTAAAATCACATGAAAAAAGCACTCGCAATCACCGCAGGGACACTTACGGCATTCGCTCTGCCACTTGTCTCGTTCGCTCAGACGATCACCAACGTTCAGTCTGCTGGCTCGCTCATTATCAATACAATCAATAACGTGCTCGTGCCTGTCCTCTTCGCAGTAGCCTTCATCGTCTTCCTCTGGGGCGCGTTCAAGACATTTATTCTCGGTCAAGGTTCTGATGAATCAAAGGAAGCTGGTAAGAGCCTGATGCTCTGGGGCATCATTGGCTTCTTCGTGATGGTCTCTATCTGGGGCCTCGTGAACATCCTCACAGGTACGGTTAACTTCGGCAACAACGCCGGACCTACGGGCGGTACTCCTGGAGCAGGCGTTCAAATAAGATAAATGCCCGTTCTTAATGAATTTTTAAAAAAAGTTGTCACTGAGATAGTCAATCCGATTATCCTGCTTCTCTCTGCGGCGGCGTTCGTCCTATTCCTCTGGGGCGTGTTTGATTTCGTCGCTCACGCTGGAGACGAGACTAAACGCACAGATGGTAAAAAGGCAATCATGTGGGGCATCATAGGTCTCGTCATCATCTTCGGCGCGTACGGCATCATTAATGTCGCGCTCGGAACCTTCGGTATAGACAAGCTGGTCCCCGGAGCCTTAAGCAGGTAAAGAAGTAAGTGAAAAAGAAAAAAGGCCGCACATTTCTGTGCGGCCTTTGTGTTGGACATCCAACAAAGAACTTCAATCAGGAACGTAGGCGTAGGAGATTATGTTTTCTTTTTCCGACAAGTTTCGTGCGTAGGCTCCAAGCGAACCTTCCGGACAGGTCTTTAAGAAAGAGCATTCGCTACTCTCGAAGACGTTAAATCCTTCAAAGTTTTTTCCAGCCATACTAATCTTCATACCGGATGGACGTGGTACGAATTGTGACTTACCGCCTGACGGAATAACCAACTTCGGCCATTCCGACTGAGGAGAGCTCGCGAGCGGAATTTCCGAACGCGAAATCTTAGGCGAGGATGAACTCTCGCCCCAGATTCCGTGCACGATCATGGCGCCAACGAGAGTGACCGCAACGATACTCACCATCCCCTGAACAGCTTTCGCCCAGGGTTTGGCGATGCCGCCGAACACGAAGAACAAAAAGGCGAGGCCTATGATGGTCCAGAACCAGTAGTTCTTCGTGAACTCCCACACGCCACTTGGTGTCGGCGACCATCCAGTACCAGGTGCCGAAGAAGCACTTGGCGTGGCTGGTGGTGCACTAGATGACGTGCTCCACCACCACACACCTAGTCCGGCGAGCACAATCAAGATCAGGATAACCCACCAATACTTTGTGAACCATCCTTGTTCGCCATTACCACCTAGGGGATCGTCAGGACCTTCCTTGCTTTCTTGGCCACTTCTTTTTTTGTGAATGACTGCTAACTTGAGAGCCGTAGCAATCATAACAAGGACTACAAGCACAACGACTAATGTATCCGTCATCGTCATGGCCGCCTCCTTATTTAGTTGAAGTTGGTGATGAAGCGGCAACCATTACTGAAGCCGAAGCTCCTCCCTCGACGTAGGTCACGATTTTACTGTCTTTGCCACCGATGTTTTCTGTCCGAAGCTGCGTTTGCACAACTCCAGCCGCTACATCAGGAGTCACCCCTTTATTGACTAGGGCAGTTACAAGCCGCTCATAACGACTTGATTCTGCCTTCGCTACTGCCTCGATGGCATCTCTTTTGCCTTCCGCTTCTTTTCGGACTACTTCTGCCGTGTGCGCTTGGGTTTCTTTTGCCATGAGTGCCTTGGCTAGATCCTTGCTATCCTTGTGTGGCTCCCATTCGACAAGTCTAATGCTTATCAGCGCGAATCCGAACCGCTTGATAATGCCGCCCGGGGCGATTTTAAGCTCTTCAGGTGTGGCTTCTTTAGCCAGCTCATTGTGAGTTATTTTGTCGAGGTAATCGACCAGCTCACTATTTGTAGGCAAGTTCTTATTGGCCACCACATTCTTCGAATGCAACTCCTCCAGCTCCTTCCGGTACGACTTGTTTGCATTTATTGTCCGAAGATACGGTTCAAATAACGATTCGCCACCACTTTTGGCGAGTTTGAGCCAATGGTAGAAGGTAAGCGGAATCTTTTTCTCAGTCTCATCATCCTGTTTCTCATGGACGATATGAGTGGCAAGGCAGTCCATCACCGCTGTTTCCACAGAGGCGTCAAGTAGAGGAAAGAACTCCCCCATCAGGTTGAATACCGGCAATGACGGTATCACTTGTTGGAATACCGGGAGAAGCACGAGATTCACTTTTGAGTCGCCCCCTCCAAGTTCTACCCCTTCCATATACATCGGCCGTGGCACAATGAAGCGCAGTGAGTTAACAACGGAGCCTTCTTTTTTGGAAAGGGGAGAGTCAATAACCCGCTCGCTAAGTGGCATTGACTTACCTCGCGCTGCGAGTCTATGCCTTCCGTCCTTTCCGATGTCGAACTTATGGACACGAGTCTGCGGCCAATACGGACTTATGAACTTCACGCCAAACCTCTTCCACAGCCACTTCTGGAACCCGGCGGTCCCAGACATGGAGTTACGAAAGAGCGCGGCGATCCGATCATCTTCACTTTTTGCAGAGATGAGCCAGTATTGACCCTCTGGATCTACCCCTTCCGACATTTTGTGTCCGTCCACGTTCGGCAGGATTTCCACCGGGGTTTTGCCAGCGATGATAAATGTGGTGGTTCCCTTGTCCAGCTCGACAAAGTAAGCGCCGAGACTATTCAGTAGCAACATTATGACAATTGCCAATACTGCAATTCCAACAACTAGGCCGACGATTATCAGTAACTCAAACATGACGTTCTCCTATGTAAGACGGCAAAGAGCCGCTTTCTGTTATACAGAATACAGGAAACTATGAGAAAGTCAAGTGCGCCTACCTGGGCTCGAACCAGGGACCTTATCCTTAAGAGGGATCTGCTCTACCAACTGAGCTATAGGCGCGTGAGTAAAATATAGCAAATCATAGTATGCTTTGAAAGTGGCTGGGGTGGCGAAATTGGTAGACGCATCAGCCTTAGGAGCTGACGGGGCAACCCATTGGAGGTTCGAGTCCTCTCCCCAGCACAAATTATACAAGAATAGCTTTTTTGACCTCTATTGGTCGGCCGAAGATCTTACTCCCTAGAATTTTGAAACTGTCCGTACCGTCCGTTGAGTAAAAGTGAATAATTGATTTCTTGCGTAAAGTCTTTTCAAGTTCAGAATGCTTTTCAAAATATATTTTCAGTTTTTTCGGCACGACCCTCGCTTCGGAGATTATCGCGATATCTGGTCCTATAATTTTGCGAATTTTATTTTCTAATATCCCATAATGCGTACAGCCTAGAATAAGCGTGTCTATTTTTTTATGGAGCAAAGGAGCTAGATATTTTTTGAGAATAGTCTCAGTCTCTCTAGAATTATGTTCTCCCTCTTCTATGAGCGGTACGAGAAGCGGACACTCCTGTTGAAATACGCTGATATCCGGATCGAGCTTCGCGAGTTCTCTAATGAATTTATTGGATGCGACAGTGCTCGTAGTGGCGATAATGCCGACACGCTTGTTCTTACTCTTTTGCACTGCCTCCTCTGCCGCGGGGATCAGAACGCCGAGAATCTTTTGCTTCGCACCAAACTTTTCTTGAAGTGCCCGCAGAGCCTCGCTCGATGCCGTGTTGCAGGCGAGGATGACCATCCCGCAACCGGCTGAGAAAAGGAAGTCCATCGCCTGTTTTGTATATTCATATATCGTCTCCTGTGACCTGTGTCCGTAAGGCGCGCGAGCCGTATCGCCGAGATACACATAGTCATACTGCGGGATCGTGCGCACTATAGAGCGCAGGATATGTAGCCCGCCAAGTCCAGAATCAAAAACCCCTATACACATGTTTCTACATTTCTTTTGCATTTCTATATTGCCAGTGCCGGGGGTGGGAATCGAACCCACATGAGGTTTTTAAGCCCTCGCAGGATTTTAAGTCCTGTGCGTCTAACCAATTTCGCCACCCCGGCATTTTAATATATTACATCATTTACGATTGAGGCCCGGGAGGGATTCGCACCCTCGCATAACGGTTTTGCAGACCGTCGCGTTGCTTCTTCGCCACCGGGCCGTTTCTTGATGATACTACCGAGTAGCTTTATCTGGAAGCGACGATTCTCCGTTATCAAGCATGAAGTCTATACGCGGTAAGCGCATGCGCGCATGTGTCTTTAAATAGTCGGAGAATTCCTCTCGCTTACGTTCCAGATATGCGAGCGCCGAACGAGCCTTTTCTATTGGGAAGACGCTGACGAAGATCATTATGCGTTCCCCGTGCGAGACACTTTGCGCGCGGATGACTGTGATGAGCGACTCGCTTCCTGCCTCGCGTGAAATAAATAGAGCTGCTTCGCGTGCGACTATCTCGGTGGCGCGGTCGGCTTGTTTGCGTGGACTGCGACTTCTGGTGTCCGGATTCATGATTCTATAACGGCGAACGCGACAAGCTCGTCGCCGTATATTGTGTTCTCCCTCGCTTCTATTTCTATGCCGAAGTCGCCCTCCGTGTGAATTTCTTTCACATCAGCACGCGCTTGTTGTAGATTCTTAATGCTCCCACGCGAAATTTCAACATCTTTTCTGATTATCTTTACGCGATCCCCGACCGTGAACGCGCCTGAGATATGACGTGCTCCCAACACCTGTTTCTTCGCTCCCGAAGAAAATGTTTTAAGCACAAGGGCGCGTCCAAGCTCTTTTTCTATCGCGACAGTAGATATACATGCTTCCAAAAGTTCTTTCACCTTTGCAGATAATTCATAAATAATTGAGAAAGAAAATATTGAAATATTTTCGCGTTCGGCTAGATCGCGCGCAATGGTATCGGTCCCCACATTGAACGCTATGATAACTCCGTTTGAAGCGTGAGCGGTCTTAACATCAGTTTCAGAGATGCTCCCGACTCCTGAAGAAACGGTGCGGATGGATGCGCGTTCGTGAGTAATCTTCGCGAGCTCGTGGACGATAGCGTCCACCGAGCCAGCAACATCCGCCTTCACGATAATAGGTAGTTCGGCTATGCCTTCAATCGCCGCGTCTCGTTCCGGCAATGCAGAAAATGACTTTGCATTTTCATTCGCCAAAGCCTCTGCATCTTTCTTATTCTTCGTAATGCTGAAAAGAGTCCCGGCAGTCGGCAGTTTATTGAATCCTGAAATACGTACTGGTTCCGATGGTCCGGCTTGTTGGACGCGCTTACCGCGGAAATCTTCAATAAATCGTACTGGAGCGTATGCATCGCCAGCGACGACGAAACACTTCAAAGAGAGTGTGCCGTCCTTAATTATAAGTGTTGCTGAGGCTCCGCGTTTCGGGTCTTGAGTTGATTCAAGAACAAATCCAGTCGCATCCGCTTCTGTATCGGCTGTTATTTCGGTCAGATCCGCAGAGAGAAGAACGAGATCCAAAAGTTCCGATATTCCCTCGCCGGTTTTAGAAGATATTTGCGCATACGAGATATCTCCGCCGAGACCCTCAATAAATATTTGATGTTCAAGAAGCGAATTTTTTGTGTGCTCAATGTCGGCGTTGTTCTTATCAATCTTTGTAATGGCTATGATGAAAGGAATACCAGCATCTTTAATTGCCGTTAGTGCGTCAAGCGTCTGTGGCATTACACCCTCGTCTGCCGCGACGACGAGGATGGCGATGTCTGCGGCAGCCGCTCCGCGCGTGCGGAGCGCTTTGAACGCCTCGTGTCCGGGCGTATCCAAGAAAGTAACGAAGCGTCCGTTATGTTCGGCTATATACGCGGCGACGTGTTGGGTAATCCCGCCAGCTTCGCCCGCGACAATATTCGCCTTCCGTATGTAATCCAGAAGAGAGGACTTTCCGTGGTCTATGTGGCCCATCACCGCGATGACGGGCGGTCTATGAGTCCGCGCCATAATGGCTCTATTTCATCACAAAAATAGCCTGAATGCAATTTTTTGTGTAGAATTGAAAAATGTTTTGGAAGAAGAAAAGAACGTATTTAGATTATTCCGCTGGGGCTGGCGGGAATGTGTCGTCGCCCCACGCAGAGGGAAGAGGATCGAAGAAGATGTTGGAAGACGCACGGACAGATATTGCGAGACTTCTTGAAGTACAGTCAGATGATGTGATTTTCACAAGCGGAGCTACAGAGGCGAATGCACTCGCGATTCTCGGCATCGCCACAGCCGGTGACCACGTGTTCTATCTGCCGAGCTCGCATGCATCTATCGTTGAGAATATGAAACTATTAAAAGAACGAAGAGTTGAAGTGGAAGAACTGCCGATAAAAGACTGTCGAGTTGATTGTGAGAAGTTGAAGAAGTTGTTACGATCGCAGACAAAATTAGTTGTTATGGACGCAGTCTGCGGAGAGACGGGAGTCGTGTGGAATACACGCGAAGTTGCTGAGGTTTTGAGGAAGTTTCGCACGGGCGCACCAGAAAAAGAAAGCGCTCAGGCCGCTAGGCCGATTCAACATTCTTTTTCTGGTGCGCCCGTGCTCCACGTTGATGCGAGTCAGGCGCCGCTCACAGAGAAGATAACGAGAGCGCATTTCGGCGCTGATATGCTCACTCTGGACGCTTCAAAAGTCGGTAATGTTCGCGGTATAGGAGTGCTTATCGCGCATAGAACGATTCCGCTTAAACCGTTGTATCGCGGTGGTGGGCAGGAAAGGGGATTACGAAGCGGAAGCGAGGCGCCGGAGCTCGCGAGAGAATTCGTGGCCTGCCTCCGTCAGTCCGCGTTTAATCGCGAAGAATTTCGCGCGCGCGCCGCGCGTGCGCGGGTCAATCTTATTGAAGCGATAACTAGCGTCATTACAAATGTATTTGTTAACGAAAGTCGCGCTCAAGCCCCGCACATTCTCAATCTCTCACTCCCCAATCGCGACACTGATTACCTTGTAGCACTCCTTGATGAATCAGGATTCGCAATATCCACACGAAGCGCGTGCGAGACAGATTCTGAAGAAGGCTCGCGAGCCGTTCTGGCTCTTACTGGCGATAGAGAGCGAGCGAAAGCGACACTGCGCATATCGTGGGGACATAACATTCTGGAACGCGAACTTACGCATTTTGTTAAAGCTCTTGTGCGAGCAGTATCATTTATTGACAACGAGTGAGAGTGGTAGCATTATAGAGTTATGAACATAGAGGAACTCTCCAAGTCTCAGCTTATATTGCTCACGATTCTTGTGAACTTCGTTACCTCCGTAGCGACCGGCATTTTAACCGTTTCTCTTCTTGATAAAGCACCTCCGTTCGTTACGCAGACGATTAATCGCGTCGTTGAGAGAACAATAGAAACCGTAGCGCAGGTGGCGCCGGCGGCGATTATTCAGGCGCCCGCGCCGTCTAATCAGGACCTCGTTACATCCGCTATAGGTGCTGTGGCGACTCGTGCAGTTGTTATTTATTCTGCAGAAACAGGAACATCAACTCCAGCTATTTCAGTCGGAACATACATTCCTAAAGCGCGCGCTGTGGCGACAGCCGAGCAGGATTCTCTGCCTAAAGAGGCTCTTATAGAATTCCCAGGCGGAATTTATATTCAGGCATCACTAACTCACGAAGGAGGTGGAATCACGATATACGGTTTCGCAGACAGTGCCACATTGCCAAAAGTCAATTCCACGACTCTTATAGCCTCTGGCGACCTGAGGCTTGGTGAGACGGTTCTTGCAGTAGGGTCTGACGGTTCGGCGTCTACTGGAATCGTCGCGCGCGTTAGTGCGAAGAACATATATACGACCCTTCCGGACATCGGTACCGGAAGCGCCGCGGTTAACCTGTCAGGCAATCTTATCGGTATCGGCGCTGGAGGGACACCAGGGATTCTTATTCCAACAAATAAAATAACGGCGCTTCTGATAGCCACGACAACTACGGCAACCTCAACGAAGCCGCGTTAAAAATCATCAAAATGCCACCATTCAACAATTTTACTACTAAAGCCAAAGAAGCAGTGCGTCGCGCGCACGAGCTCGCCATAGAGCGTGGTCAGAATCATGTTTCTCCAATGCATTTGTTAGCAGCTCTAGTTTTACAGGAAGAATCTCTTGTATTTTCAATGTTAGACCGCATGGAAGTTGATACGATAATGTTGGCTGATGCGGTATTGGAGCATTTGGAAATGCCGGAGAACTCAACTGTTCTGTCACCTTCGTATCAGATTTATCTCACTCCGGACCTCGCACAGGCGCTTGAGGCGTCCGGTAAGATTGCCGCTAGGATGAATGATGCATTCGTCGGGACGGAACATTTATTCCTTGCAGTTATTGAACACCCGGGTTCAGCCTCGGAGATCTTCTCGCGTTTCAATATCGGACGCGATGCCGCACTCTCTATACTCAAAGAACTTAAAACATCTAAAGACGGGCAGATTACGGAGCCGAAGCGTTTTCGCGCTCTCGCTAAATATTCGCGGAACCTGACAAAACTCGCTTCAGAGAATAAGCTTGACCCAGTCATTGGCCGCGATTTGGAGATTAGCCGTGTTATCCAGATTCTCGCGCGCCGTACCAAGAATAATCCAGTCCTAATCGGCGAGGCCGGAGTAGGTAAGACTGCGATTGCCGAAGGACTCGCCGCACGTATGGCGACAGGAGAAGTCCCACAGTCTTTGAAAGGCAAAGAACTTCTTTCATTGGATCTTGGATTAATGATTGCGGGGACCAAGTATCGTGGAGAATTTGAAGAACGTATGAAAAATGTGATGAAGGAAGTTCAGAGGGCAGAAGGGAAGGTTATTCTCTTCGTTGACGAGCTCCACACGCTGGTCGGCGCCGGAGGCGCCGAGGGCTCTCTTGACGCATCAAACATGTTGAAACCCGCGCTCTCGCGCGGTGAGATACGCGTTATCGGCGCGACCACTCTGAAGGAGTATCAGAAGTACATTGAGAAAGATGCTGCGCTCACGCGTCGATTCCAATCGGTGTTTGTACAAGAGCCGTCGATAGAAGACGGTATCGCCATCTTGCGCGGACTGCGCGACAAGTATGAACTATTCCACGGAGTGCGCATCACTGACGGTGCTATTGTCGCTGCCGTTGAACTCTCTGCCAGATATATCAGCGACCGATTCTTGCCGGACAAAGCGATTGACCTCATTGACGAAGCAGCTTCAGGCCTCCGCATTGCGCTGGAGAACAAACCACCTCTCCTTGAAGAGGCTGACCGTAAAATTCGCAGATTAGAAATAGAGAAGCAGGCGCTTCAGAAAGACTTAGAAGGCGAACGTGCAAAAGAAATTAAAGACCGAGTTAAAGAGATTGATTCAGAGGTTGCTGACCTGAAAGAGAAGACGAGTGAGCTGGAACTCAAGTGGAAAAATGAAAAAGAAGTTTTGGAAGGCATTCGTGCGAATAAGACAGAATTGGAAAAGTTGAAGATACAGGCTGACAATGCAGAAATGACTGCAGACCTAGGCACGGTCGCAGAAATTCGCTACGGTAAAATCCCGCACCTTCAAAAAGATTTGGAAATAAAATTGAAGCGTTTGAAAATGCTTCAGAAGTCGCGTCGAGTATTGAATGAAGAAGTGGCAGAACAGGATATCGCCTCCGTTGTCAGTAGATGGACAGGTATTCCGGTAGCAAGAATGCTTGAAGAAGAGGCGACGAAGCTCTCGCGTATGGAAGAGTGGTTGAAGAACGCCATTATCGGTCAAGATACGGCTGTTAAGAAAGTGACGGATGCGGTGAAGCGTTCGCGTGTAGGAATCTCTGACCCGAATCGCCCTATAGGCTCATTTCTCTTTCTCGGACCAACCGGCGTGGGGAAGACGGAACTATCAAAGAAGCTCGCCGAGTTTATGTTCAACGACACTGACTCGCTCGTGCGTGTAGATATGAGCGAATTTATGGAGAAACACTCTGTGGCGAAGCTTATCGGCGCTCCTCCCGGCTACGTCGGTTACGAAGAGGCAGGGTCGCTCACCGAGCGGATACGGCATCGCCCGTATGCGGTCGTGCTCTTTGATGAAATAGAAAAGGCGCATCCGGAAGTGTTCAACATTCTTCTTCAGGTTTTGGACTCCGGCCACCTCACCGACGGCAAGGGACGCAAGGTTAATTTCAAAAATACAATCATCGTACTCACGAGCAACATAGGCGGAGAATTTATAGACCGTCTAGCTCACATCGGCTTCGGTAATGCCGGAGCGACCGATGCGACTCGCTATGAAGAGACGAAAGGGAAGGTGATGGACGCGCTCAAGGAGCACTTCCGCCCCGAATTTCTCAATCGTTTGGACGATATCATCATCTTTGACGTACTCGCGATGTCAGCGCTCGCTAAAATTGTGGACACGCAGATTGAAGAAGTTATGAAGCGACTAACCCATAAGCGCATCGCACTCGTCATAGAACCCTTGGTGAAGACATGGCTCGCAGATAAAGGATACAACCCGCAGTATGGAGCGCGCCCGCTCCGCAGAACGATTCAAGACAAGATACTCACGCCACTTGCGTCAATGATGGTCGCTCAAGGTCTTCTTGAAGGAGGCACAGTTACGGTATCAATTAAGAATAACGAGCCAAGTTTTGATGTGAAGAAGAAAAGAACGGCCAAGAATGACGTCAAGAAATCCCTCGCTTTGGCTCGAGACGGCGTTGTTGTGCCGGTTGCCTAAATCAAGCATTTTTGTTAAGGTATTCATATGTCACAAGACCGCCTCCTTCGGCTTAAGTCCACGAAGTCCAATCACGTCATCTGGACTCGTAAGAATAGAAAAACAACTGAACGTAAGATTGAACTTATGAAGTTCGACCCAACTCTGCGTAAGAACGTTCTTTTTAAAGAAACGAAGAAGTAAAACAAAGGCTAATCATCGCATCGAAGATCTCCCAAAAAGGGATACTTTTCTTCCGCGTATACGAAGTAAATCGTCGTTGTGGCCATTTTTGCTTGTTCAGAAAAGTCAGACCACCAGTAGCCGAGCGGGTAATTCAATGGCCATGTCCCCGGCTCATCAGGGAATAATATTTGAACAGGAATTTTCTTGAGTCCATACACCGATCGTATGGTGGAAGTTGCATATCTTTGTTTTAGTCCAGCTTTCGATAAAGGAGAGGATCGGAACTCCCCAGCCGCGTACACACAAGTTTGAGAACCGTGATCATCAGGACCGCCGAAATAGGATTTAGATGCGAGGAGTGTTGAATCTTTTGGGTGGGGCAGTGAGGTGGTCCGATAACGTTGGTTAAATATCCAATGATTAAAATCGTGTATTGGGTTATATAAGAAAAGACCCATATAAGCGAGGACGAGTAGAATTATTAGGATTCCAAGAAAACGGTAAAAGTTTGTCACAATCCTTGAAGCCATTGTTTCGCCAGCTGATAGAATTCTCCGGCAATTTGGCTTCCGCGCTCATCTGGAGCAGGATCGCTGTGTGGAACTACATGTTCGCGGTGATACAAAGTCGCAATAATTTCCGGTTTTTTGGCTAGGTCAATTTTTTTGCGCCACTCGTCTACGAGCGATCGAATGAACGCAGCTGAAAAGAAAATATTGTGTCTCGGTTGGGCTACGTATCTGTATAGATAAATTCGTGCGCCATCATTAAGCGTCTTGAATGGCAGTGCTTTATCGTCTGGGTTTGGGTTATAGAGACCTTTTTTGATGAGGTTGTTTGCGGTAGCTAACTTTACTTGTGCAATACCCACTGAAGCATCTCTGCCGACGAATCCTCCTTTAATAGCGTCAATAATTGGTTCGAATGGGAGCAAACGCGCAGTCTCGTCCACCATTATCGCGCCAAGGAGGTATGGATCTATACTAAACCGGCGAGCAGCGTCAAGGATATCTTCACGTCGATGAACTATTCTATTTTTTACATCTGCTGTCAATATAGATAACGCATACCCAACAGGTCTGATGATTACCTGTCCTTTTTGAAGCGAAGATGCGTATGCTTCGACGTATCTGCTTAGTGGCTGGGAATCAACCGCAACACCTTGTGCATACAAAAGAAGATTCTTGAAGGGGGTGGCGATTTTCTCGAATTGCTCCAATTTTGGTACGCTCGCTTTGGTACGAATATACGCTCCTGTTTTCCTTTCAACTACATACGTACCCGCAACATCCCCTCGGCGTACGGCTTTAATAGCTTCTGCAAGCGACAGAGTTTGCAATTCTTTCGAGACAAATGCCAGATTTTTACCACGAGTATCCGTTACTACGAGTACAAATTTCATGCCATGAGCATACCATGCAAAAAATCTTGATTTGCGGGCCTACAAAGCCTGGGATGGAACACCATTGAGGGGACCATCCTGAAGTAGAAGGGAGTGTTTGGAATGCATAACTGAGTGTTATGATTTGACCATGGTACATCAAGGAAGTAATGTCGCGTACATTGACGGCGCGAATCTCCATAATGGGGTCAAAAGTCTTTCGTGGGGTTTCGATTATAAACGATTTCGTGTATGGCTTCGGGAGAAATACGCGGTGGAACAGGCGTATCTATTTATTGGGATGATGCCAAAGTATGCAGAACTCTATACGAGATTGCAAGAACAAGGCTACACGCTCGTATTCAAAGATGTTATCTATGACGGCAATGGGAAAGCGAAAGGGAATTGCGATGCAGACCTTGTCGTTGCCGCTATGCAAGATGCGTACGAAAATAAGTTTGATAGTGCAGTGCTTGTTTCGAGCGATGGCGATTATGCTCCACTGGTGAAGTTTCTAATTGCGAAAGAAAAGATGCTGGCGGTCGTCTCGCCATACGAAACACAAAAATGTTCAGTTCTGTTGAAACGATCGGGAGTGAAGATTGCTTATATCGCGGACCAGAAGAATATTCTGAAGGTTATAAAATGAAAAGCCCCCAATGAGGACGAGCCTCATCAGGGTCTTTCCGTAGGGATGCATATACTATACACCATAGCGACGGCTCGGCAAGGTTGTCCACAGGCGTGCGAAGCCTGGGATGGAACACGATTGAGAGGACTATTCTGAAGTGGAAGGGAGTGTTTGGAATTTTCCAGACTGCTATAATTGCATCATGGAAAGAATCCCAGTATCGAAGGAAGCAGGTATATCTTCCAAGGAATTACGCGAAAAAGCCGCGATTCTCGAAAGTATTAATTGTTGGGTCGTGCCCAAAGCCGAATTAATCCTCGTTCTTGCTGGATTGAAGCCTGTAACCGACCTCCATCTATTTAAAAATAACGAAGATTCAGAATCTGTTAAAAAGAAAATCACTGACGCTGGGCTTGTGTACAAAGAGTTCGACTCCGCTTGGACGGATGTGAAAAATAACTCAGTAAACACAAGCTAGAAAAAATCGGTGGCCCACCAGGACCGCGATTACGCTTATCGAAGCTTACAGCTTCAGTACACCTTGCGGGCATTTTGCTTCAGGAAATCTCAAAATGCGCTCGCAAGGTTTCCGATTCCTGGACGCACGTCTCTCAGACGTGCTTGGGCCCGCAGCGCAAAACCGCTCTTGCGAGCGGCTTTGCTTATGCGGGCCCACCAGGAATCGGACCTGGACTGTCGCTTTTGGAGAGCGATGTACTACCACTATACGATGGACCCGTGTAGACAGCGTAGCAGATATGAGAGAGGTGGAAAAGCCGACACAAATAGAGCAGAGGGCGGTATGATATAGATATGCGTTCTCGTATATCTCTATTCGCGCTTCTACTCGTGGTGAGTTCGTTCGTGTTGCCTCTCGTCGCTCACGCTGGCAT
>CALRBA010000006.1 GCA_943353835.1 Candidatus Nomurabacteria bacterium
CGCGCGCGCGTCCGAATGTGTCTCTGCTACAGCAGGCAATGATGCTTTCTGGAAGTTCTCTAACGCACTCTTCGCGAATCAACCGGTTGATATTTCTCGTTACGGAGAAATTGCATCTTCAGTAGGGATATCCGGCGATGCATTCGCTAATTGTTTTTCTAAAACCTCTTCAACAATTGAAGAACACATCACGGCAGACCGTCAGAACGCACTGGACATAGGCGCGACAGGCACTCCTTATTCAATTATTCTCGTTAACGGCAAGACGCCTGTCGTGATGGACGGTGCTTATTCGTATGATGCTGTGAAGCAACTCGTGGATCAGGCTCTGTCGTCCAATAATTCCAATTTGTAGATATCAAACGAGCTGTCGCCTTCAAACATATCGGACGGGTTCGGCAGGTATTTTCGTTGTCTAGAAATTTCTTCGGTCGCGTCGTTGATGAGCCGATGAAAGACTTTAAAATCTTCTCTTCTCTCTTTAAAATCTATTACATACCGTCGCATCTGCGACTTACCATCGGCATTCTTCGTCTTCTTGCACTCATAGACGATAAATCGCCGTACCGGCTTGCCGAATATTTCTCGGACCGTGTAGTAATTAAAAATCGCTTGGATAATGAAGAGAGACTTAGCCGACCCTCCCTTAGAAAACGATGCGACGAACTTATGGTCAACAATATCAACCGCGCCTTTGTCAACTTTTGATTCCACAACGAGGTCCGAGATCGCCTTAATGGGGAGAGGGAGCCCTTCTACTTCCACTACGCCCCGCACCTCCACGCCGAGCACCTTGTGTCTCGGCGGTCGCGCAAGATAATATCCGACAGCTCGCAGATATTCTTGTTCCATATGTTTCCGCTTCTTCTTCTTCGCAGTACGCGTCTTCGCTGCACCAAAATTAATTTCAAAGTCTGCAATATTGCGTACATATTCCAGACCTTTTTGTGTCGCAATTTCTTTTGGGACACCACTGTAAAAATGCTCCAGTGCCTTGTGTCCAGCGCTACCAATGACGGCAGCTGGTGTGGTCGGTGTATCGTATATTTCCTCCACATAGCGCTTGTACCACGCGAGCGGATTACGTAAAAACGCCATCAAGCTTGAATGGCTCCAGTGTTTGATGGGAATCCGTCCGCGCTTCGCCGGTTTCTTTTTCACTTTCGACTTACCGATAGTCTTTGCCTTTTTCTTCAGCTTCATAAAGTAATTATAGACTATCCAAGCTTTGTCCCTATAGCGACAAAGCTTGGATACCTCTCTAATCGGCTGGAAGCGCGAAATGTTCGCGCAGATGTTTGTCGCGCTCAAGACGTTCCACAATCATATAAAGCACGTCTGCACCGACGCGGAAATTTGCTTTGGCGAGCGCGATAAGATCTTCGCAATCATACGGATAAATCCACACGCTGTCTTGAAGCCGCACGAATCCATATTCCTGCATAAAGCGACGAAGACTCGCCCGCATGTTCTTGCGTCGTTCTGGAATATCAAATATGACAACGCGCCAGCGCCGGTCCCACTTTCTCTTTTTTGCAATGGCTACTTTTTCCGTCTCCATCTGGAGCTTACGTTGCCCTTTTTCAGTAATCCGCGCGTAGCGTTTACCATTCTCCTCAACAAACGTGATGCAGCCATTCGCCGCAAGTCGCCCTAATGCTGTTTTCGTCTGATAGTTAAACCGAGCGCCTTTTTTATATCCTGGAAAATATTTAAGTAGTTGAACTGCGTTCGGTGCCGTCGCCGCGATGAGCACGACACCACCGACAACCACAGCTGCCAGTAGTGCTTGTTGAAATGCGCCCAATCGCCGTTCGCGTCTCGCTTCTCGTTCCATTATCCCCATCCGCACATCGTATCACCCTACTATCAAAACTATGTCCCTATAGAGACAAACTGTGGATACCTTGACATTTGTACTCATATAAGTTACACTCGATTTATCTTCAAAACAAACTTTTTGAGGATGCTCGCTATGAAGCTTTCCTAGCAGATCATTGGAAGGAGTACATTATGGACAAGCAACGGCAAGGTGAAATCGCCCTCATATATCTCAAGAGCAAGATTCGGCGCGAAGGTGTCACGATTAAGCCGAACATGCAACGAGCAACTTCGGACGAAGCGAAAAAAATTGGCATCCCTGCCGAAGAAGCCGCCGAATTTGCGGAGATACTTATTCGCGAGATTGTCGAGGAAGCATTCCCGAAGAAATAGTTCTTTCACCTACCGATTCTGGTGGAGCCTGGCTCCCTAAACGGGTAATTGCTCCTCCCTCCTCTCGAGGCATTGGGCAGAACAAGAACCGTTCCCTCATCGGTATACGTCGACAGACTAACACTCTGTCGGCGTTTTTTTAATACGATTTCAGGTGGCGGGCTTTGGAGTGGGCGACATTGTTTTGTTATGAGCGACCGGAAAAATAAGGAGTGGAACGACTATATTTTTGGAAGTACTCTTGTGGTGCGAAGCGAATTAGAAAACAAGAAGTTCACTGACAAGACTAATAACTCTTGAGATGCCTAGCCTTGTCATGTGTGCGGATTTTCTCCAGTGCTTTGGCTTCAATTTGGCGAATGCGTTCGCGAGTGACGCCGAACTCGCGTCCTACCTCTTCAAGCGTGTGATAGATGCCGTCCATAAGGCCGTGGCGCATCTCCAGAATCTTGCGCTCTTTCGGCGAGAGGTCGGCGAGAATCGCGCGCACCTGCTCCTGAAGAATGCGTTCGGATGATTCCTGCACCGGCGACGGAATTTTGTCGTCCGGTATAAAGTCGCCTAGAGTAGACTTCTCATCGTCATCCGAGCCGATCGGATTCTCTAGCGAGAGCGTGTCCTGATTAATCTTTTCTATTTGATAAATCTTTTCCGGCTCTACGCCCATCTCAACTGCTATCTCCTCCGCTTGCGGATCGCGACCGAGCACTTGGGACAAGCGTCGAGAAATTTGTTTATATTTAGCAATAGTCTCTACCATGTGGACAGGGATGCGGATAGTACGCGACTGGTCGGCGAGAGCGCGCGTAATCGCCTGACGAATCCACCACGTCGCATATGTGGAGAATTTGTATCCCTTCTTCCAATCAAACTTGTCTACGGCGCGGAATAGCCCGAGATTCCCTTCTTGAATTAAATCTAGGAGCGTGAGGTCGGGACTTCTACCGACATATTTCTTGGCTATTGAGACAACGAGGCGCAGGTTGCTCCTCGCGAGGATATTTCGCGCTTCGGCATCACTCTTCTCTATACGCTGAGCGAGTCCGCGCTCTTCGGCGGCGGTCAGGAGCGGGTATTGGCCAATCTCTCGGAGATAAATCTGAATGGAATCGTAGCCGGTGGAGTGGCGGTTCTTAATATTTCGCGTTGCAAGGTATTCGTCAGCGGCATCTTCCAACATTCCACCCTCCAGAACGTCAACGCCGGCAATAGAGAATCGTTCGTAGAGTGACTCAAGGAAACTGATGTCCCCCTCAATGTGTGGAAATGATTTCAGGATTTCGCTATAGGTGACATATCCGCGCTCCTTACCCTTCTCAATAAGCGCCTCTGCGGATATGGTTTTTTGCGAATTCGCTTTTGTCTTCGCGCTACGAGAGGCAGAACGTACTACTTGTTTCTTTGTACCATGCCTACCAGCAGGCAGGCGCTTCGGCTTCGCGGATTTCTTTGTGTGCGCGTGTTTAACAACTCGCTTATTCGCGATTCTTTTCGTGCTTTTTTTCTTTTTTTTAATAATTTTTTTTGCCATGTAGAAAATAAATGAATTCACTCAGTAGGCGAATCAGCAGATTCGTGGCTCGGCCATAAATTTGCTAAATTATCCGCCAAACGCAGATAAACGTGCGGAGAGTTTCGCGCACGCTGTTTGTGCAGTATGAACCGCAACCGTGTCTCCACCTGCTTCAGCTCTGCGTAACGTCATCACTGCTTCCTGATACGCCTCGCGGATAACCGCTTCTTCAAAGGCGCGTAGAAGCTCGTCTGCCGCATCTTCAGTAGGGTCCTCTCCGAACGTCTGTTCTGCCTTGAACAACGCCGACTCCGACGGAACATCTGAAGGCGACATGTCGGCCTCAGTAATTCTAGAATACTCTGATTCTGTGCGCTTCGCAAGAAGAGTATTCGGATAGGCGTGAACAACTGCGAGTAGCTGTTCACTGCGAATATCTCGCGCGGAACGCGCCGGCGGAGTAATATCTCTCCGCACGTTATTAGAACTCACGATGCTTTCAGAATGTTTCGGCTCGCCTCGCTGGAGCTCCGGCGAAGCGGGTAACCGCTTGAGCGATTCTCGCACAGCCTCGCCCGAGAGCGCGAGCGCGCGGGCAGTAGACTGTATAAAGTGTTCACGCTCCATGGGGCTCGGCATCGCCGAGATAAGAGGGAGAACAATCGCCTCAACCGAGCGCATTAGTTGGTGCGAGTCGCGCTCGCGCTCGGCTAGCTCGGCGAGAAAGAACTCTACTATCGGCTTGGCATTGGTCACACGTTTAGCAAAATCCTTAGAGTCTTCACTAATGAGGTCGGCTGGGTCCTTCCCCGCCGGTAGCCGAGCGGCCTTCACCCTGAGTCCATGTCTAATAGCTAATTCTGCTGATCTCGCAGTCGCTACAAGTCCTGCCGGATCGGCATCTAGAACTAGCATTAGATTGTCGCTGTAACGCTTCATGAGAGCGAGATGCTTTTCTGAAAGTGCCGTGCCAGAGAGCGCTACTGCATTCTCAAATCCTGCCTGATGTGCATGAATGACATCTATCTGACCCTCAACAAGCATCGTGAACTTACGCACCCGTATCGCGTCTTTTGCTACATCTATGCCGAATAAAATTTCAGACTTATGATAAAGCTCTGTTTCTGGACTGTTCAGATATTTGGCCAAGTCATCTGCCGCGAGTGCTCTGCCGGTAAAGGCGACAACGCGCCCAGCCGAGTCGCGTATCGGGAACATCAGCCTGTTACGGAATCGGTCATAATACGTGCCTTGCTTACCGTCTGCTTCTTTTATCAACCCTGCAGAAAGTAATTCTGCAATCGTAAACCCTTCAGCAGTAAGAGCCTCAAGAAGTGTGCGCCACGCCTCGGGCGCATAGCCGAGACGCCATGCAGAAATTGTTTTATCAGAAAGACCACGTTTCTTCGCATACGCTTCAGCAGAACTTCCTGCAAGCTTCGCCACATACCACTCACTCGCGCGGCTCAAGAGCGCGCGCAATCTATCTTTCTTAGACGAATCTTCGCGACTCGCTCCGCTACCAACATATTCAATCGTGACGCCAGCCTTCTCTGCGAGTATCTTCAGCGCACCTTTGAAATCCACTCCTTCAATTTTTTCAATAAAAGAAAACCCGTCACCGCCAAGACCGCAACCGAAACAGTGCCAGCTCCCGCGTTCAAGCGACACATGGAAGGAAGGTGTCTTCTCTTTATGAAAAGGACAAAGCCCGACAAGCGACTTGCCTGCCCGCTTCAGCTTCACATACTGCGCAACAATATCCTGTATGCTCAACCGCTCCTTAATCTCCGCCACCGTATCCTTCGCCATTACTCCTATCCTACCGCGTTTCGCGCGGAACCCTAGAGCGCCCTTGGAGCGCGTGGAGCAAAACTCGTAGTGCGCGACGGGAGAGAAGAAGCGAGACGTGAGGCTTGAAGCTTCTTGACGTGCTCGTACTTCTTACTACCCTTGAAGCCAGTACCTGAAGGAATCAGGCGACCTAGGATAACGTTCTCTTTTAAGCCACGCAGACGGTCCACCGAGCCACGCAGAGCGGCGTTGATAAGAATCTTGGTCGTCTGTTCAAAGGACGCTGCCGAGAGGAACGAGCGACGCGAGAGCGCGCTTTCCTTGATGCCGAGCACTATATCCTTAGACTGTGGCACGAGCTTACCAGCGTCCTCCATCTCTTTCACCGACTTCACAATCTCCCAATCTTCTACCACGTCGCCGACAGAGTAATCAGTGTCTCCAGCGTCCGTAATCTTCACTCGCGAGAACATCTGCTTCACTATAACTTCCAGATGCTTGCGCGACACCGGCGCGCCCTGCATCTCATAGATCTTGGACGCCTCGGTGATGATGTATTCCTGCACCATCGCGCGACCGGCATACTCAAACAGATCGTCTAGGTCCGCAGAGCCATCGGTGAGAATCTGTCCCTTTACGACGATATCGCCTTCTTTCACCAATGGAACGCGCGGATACGGCGCGAGATATTCGTAGGCTGAACCATCCTTCTTTCCTTGTCCAGCTGACGGAACGACAACAATAACCTTTTCGCGTCCCTCTTCTTTAATCTCTGAAATGATGCCATCGCACTTGCTGATGACCGCAGGATTCTTCGGCGAACGCTTCTCAAACACTTCTTCAACACGCGGGAGACCGCTCGTGATGTCGCCACCGATAGACGCGACACCTCCCGCATGGAAGGTGCGCATCGTGAGCTGAGTGCCCGGCTCGCCTATGGCCTGTGCCGCAACGGTGCCGACCGCTTCGCCGAGGTCAATAATCTCCTGACTCGTGAGATCCATTCCATAACATATCTGGCATATGCCGTATCGTGTCTCGCATGACATCGGTGAACGCGAAACAATCGTAGTGACAGAAGAGTCGTTTAGAACTTCGGCATCAAGAGCAGAGAGGTAATGCCCTTTTTTGAAGATGACGGTATCGTCAGAGTCCTTGGCATCCTCCGCGAGCACGCGTCCGCGAAGAGCCTCCGCATAATTAATTTGAATGCCGGACGCGCTCACGCGATTAATTTTCACTCCGCGCTTCGTACTGCAGTCTTTTTCAGTCACAATAGAGTCCTGTGCGACGTCAAAAAGACGACGAGTGAGGTACCCCGCTTTCGCCGTGCCGAGCGCGGTGTCTGTCAAGCCCTTTCTCGCGCCGTGCGTACTCATAAAGTACTCAATCGGATTCAATCCCTCAATCATTGAGGAAATAATAGGCACTTCAATCGTTACGCCGGCAGTGTTCTGGATAAGACCTTTCATACCAGCCATTTGGGTCAAGTTGCCTAGTGTTCCGCGGGCGCCGGACTTCACCATATCAGCGACAGAGCCCATTGGGTCTATTTCTTTCGCGATCTGCTCTTCTACCGACTGCTTGGTGCCCTGCCAGATTTCAATAGCCATACGACGCTTCTCTTCCTCCGATAGAAGTCCGTTCTGATAATCCTTCTCTATGGCGGTAACCTTCACGACGGCTTCATCTATTATGCGCGACTTCTCCTTCGGAACGGATAAATCATTAATCGCCCAAGAGATTCCGGAGCGAGTCGCGTAGTCAAAGCCGAAACGCTTAACTTTATTCACAATCTCCGGCACAGCGTCCAGTCCATAACGAGTTATACAATCTGTAACAATCCGTGCAAGCACTTTCTTAGTAATAGTCTCATTAATAAACGGGTAATCGGCAGGTAGAACGGTATTGAAGAGGAGTCTGCCGACGGTCGTTTCAAACGGGTGATTCTCAAATGCTGCATACTTTTTCTTTTCTTCAACCGGCAGAACCTTGATTTTCGCACGCAGGTCAATCGCGTCGTATTCGGATGCGAGAATAGCTGCGTTTGGCGAGGCGAAGTGTTCGCCTTCTCCCTTCACCTTCTCCACTGCCTTCGTGAGCCAGTAGACGCCGAGGATAATGTCAAGCGGCTTACCAGTGAGCACGATCATATCGCCGGAACCCGGCTTCAAGATGTTCTTGTTTGCGCTCATTATGTTCGCCGCTTCCCACTGTGCCTCTTCCGAGAGAGGAACGTGCACTGCCATCTGGTCGCCGTCAAAGTCAGCGTTGAACGCGTTACATACGAGCGGATGCAATTGAATGGCATCGCCCTCGATAAGTCTCGGACGAAATGCCTGAATACCCTGACGATGGAGCGTCGGAGCACGGTTGAGAAGCACGTATTTACCGGCGATTGCCTCTTCAAGAATCTCCCACACCTCTGCAACGCCGTCCTCAATGAGACGCCCTGCACCGCGGATGTTGAAGGCGAGCTCACGTTCAAGAAGCCCCGCTATAACAAACGGGCGGAAGAGCTCAAGCGCCATATGCTTCGGGAGACCGCATTCGTCAAGTTCCAAGTCCGGACCGACGACGATGACGGAGCGTCCTGAATAATCAACGCGCTTGCCGAGCAGGTTCTGACGGAAGTATCCTTGCTTCCCTTTCAGATAATCGGCTAGAGATTTAAGTGGGCGACGCTGTGCGAGCGTCATAGCGCCTGCCGAGGCACCGCTCTTGCGGATTGAATTGTCCAGGAGCGCATCAACAGCTTCCTGTAGAATGCGCTTCTCGTTACGGAGGATAACCTCCGGTGCATGAATATCAATAAGCTTTTTCAAACGGTTATTACGATTGATAACGCGACGATAGAGATCGTTCACGTCGCTCGTAGCATGGCGACCGCCTTCAAGCGCGACCATCGGGCGAAGCGCCGGCGGAATGACTGGGATGCGCGTGAGAAATAGCCATTCGGGACGCACACCTGAGGCGATGAGTCCTGCGATGAGCGAGAGGCGCTTAGCTAATTTCTCGCGTTCGGCGACGCCTGCGTGCGCATATCGGGCGGAGAGCGTCTTTTCCAATTCTTTCAAATCAAGCTTACAGAAGATGTCGTAAATGGCCTCTGCCCCGATACGCGCTTCAAAAAGTCCTCCATATTTCACCGAGAAACGGTGATACTCCAACTCGTCAAGAACCTTTCCTACGACAATGCCTTCTATCTCGGCCTTGGTAAGCGTCATCTTTTCCTTCAATGCGTCGCGTTCTTTATCGCTAGCCAGAGATTTATATTTCGCCTTATATTCACTCTCAAGGTCAGTCAGGAGACGCTTCTTTTCGTCTTCTGCAATTCTAGAAACAATATAGCCCGCGAAGTAGACGACCTTTTCAATGTCGGTCGCGGATGCGCCCAAGAGAAGCGCCATACGGGAAGGGACGGAACGCAGGAACCAGATGTGCGCGACAGGTGTGCAGAGCTCAATGTGGCCCATGCGTTCGCGACGCACGATGCTTCGCGTAATCTCAACACCGCACTTGTCGCAGACAATTCCCTTATAGCGAATGCCTTTATACTTACCGCAGTAGCACTCATAATCTTTTTCCGGGCCGAAGATTTTCTCATCAAAGAGACCGTGTTTCTCACTTCTCTGGGTTCGATAGTTGATAGTCTCGGGCTTGGTTACCTCTCCTGAGGACCACGCGAGAATACGCTCAGGCGAGGCGAGTGCGAGACGCAGACCATTCCAAGTGTCGCGCGGAGGAAGTTTTCTCGGTGTAAATGCCATAAAGATAGAAGAATTAATAAATTACTCGTCCGAAAGCGGCGATAGATTGAGCGGCTCAACATCCAGCGCGAGACCACGAATCTGATTGGTAAGGACTGCGAACGACGCCGGTGTGCCTGTGTGACTTATCGGCTCTCCCTTCACTATTGCGTCAAATGCAGCGCTTCTGCCCTGAATATCGTCCGATTTAATCGTGAGCATCTCACGAAGCGTGTAGGCGGCACCGTAACCCAAGAGCGCCCACACCTCCATCTCGCCGAAACGTTGACCGCCGTTCTGCGCCTTGCCTCCGAGAGGCTGTTGCGTGATGAGACTGTAGGGACCGATGGAACGCATGTGTATTTTGTCCTCCACCATGTGATGCAGTTTCAGAATATACATATAGCCGACGGCGATTGTCTGAGCAAAGGCATCGCCTGACCGTCCGTCGTAGAGCTGCATTTTTCCTCCGCGTGAAAATCCAGCTTTCTCTAACTCATCCCGAATCTCGTCTGCTGTAGCACCGGCAAAGGGCGGTACAACGGCCTGATAACCGAGCGTATGCGCAGCGAGTCCGAGATGCATCTCAAGAATCTGACCTAGATTCATACGGGACGGAACTCCGAGCGGTGTGAGAATTAGGTCAACTGGATTTCCGTCTTCGTCGTACGGCATATCTTCAACCGGCAGGACGCGCGAGATAACACCCTTGTTACCGTGACGCCCGGCGAGTTTGTCGCCAACACTGACGTTTCTCACCTGCGCGACAGTGATGACCATCTTCTTTATGATTCCGCTCTCTAACTGGTCTCCCTTCTCACGTGAGAACACGCGAACGCCGATGACGCGTCCGCGTTTTCCTCCTTCCATACGAAGACTAGTGTCCTTAACGTCCTTCGCCTTGTCGCCGAAGATGCTACGCAAGAGTCTTTCTTCAGGCGTCAGCTGTGTCTCGCCCTTCGGAGTCACCTTACCGACGAGAATATCGCCGGGACGCACTTCAGCGCCGATGCGGATAACACCCTCTTCATCCAGATTTTTTAAACGCATTTCACCGACATTCGGAATGTCGTGCGTCGTCGTCTCGGGACCGAGCTTCGTGTCGCGCACAACACACTCAAAGTCTTCAATGTGAACCGTTGTAAATTTTGCTTCCTGCACAAGACGCTCGGAAATGATGATGGCGTCCTCGTAGTTCGCTCCGTTCCAGCTCATGAATGCGACGCGCACATTCTGACCGAGCGCGAGCTGTCCTTGGTCGGTAGATGAGTTGTCGGCGAGGACATCACCCTTCTTGACCTTATCGCCGAGAATGATTGATGGTCTCTGCATGAATGCGGAGTTTTGGTTAGTCTGGGTGAGTCCTTGGAGATGGTAATCCTTCTTTTTTCCTTCCTTATTTTCTACAACAATTTTACGGGCATCTACGTGCATCACTTCTCCGGACTCTTCTGCGAGAACGAGCCGTCCGGTACTGCGGGCTGCGTGCGTCTCAATACCGGTGGCTACAAGCGGAGCCTCTGGAATGAGCACGGGTGTTGCCTGCTTCTGCATGTTAGAACCCATCAAGGCGCGGTTCGCATCGTCGTGGTCTACGAACGGAATCATACAGGTCGCGATTGAGAACATCTGATAGGTGGATGCGTCCATGAGTGTGACGGATTCACGCGGAACGATAATCGGGTCACCCCTGTGTCGCGCTTCAACGGATTCAACAGTGATTTTTCCGGAATCGTCCAGCTTGGTTGCGCCATGCGCGATGTATTCCAGCTCTTCGTCAAGTGCGTTTAAATAAACAATCTCATCGGTCACCTTTCCTTTCAAAACTTTGGCATACGGAGTTTCTATTACACCAAAGTTGTTTGTGCGCGCATGTGTCGCTAGGTGGAGAATCAGTCCGATGTTCTGACCTTCAGGCGTATGAATAGGACACAGACGGCCGTAGTGTGAAGGATGCACATCGCGAACTTCAAAGCCTGCGCGTTCGCGTGTAAGCCCTCCGGGACCGAGAGCGGAGAGTGTACGCATATTCTCCAGCTCTGAGAGAATATTCTGCTGGTCCATAAACTGCGAGAGTTGGTTTGCGGTAAAGAATTCATGCACGGACGCATGGAATGGACGCGGATTGACGAGCGCCATCGGGAGAGTCGTCTCGCTCTCTATCGTACTCATTCTGTCTTGAATATTGCGCTTCATACGGCTCATACCAACGCGCATGCGCGACTGTAAGAGTTCGCCGACGAATCGCACACGACGAAAGCCGAGGTGGTCAATATCGTCTGGGCGCGCCGACGGGTCTGCATTAAGCTTTGTAATTTCTGAAATGATGCGGACGAAGTCTGAGAGCGTGAGCGTACGCTTCTCCATCGCCTTCTCTGTAACAGGAAGACCGAAACGTGCATTAAGACGATGCCGTCCGACTTTACCTAAATCATAGCGCTCTGCTCCGAAAAGAGACTGCACGAAGTTCTTGGCGTTCTCTGGCGTAGCGAGGTCGCCGTCGCGCATACGACGATGTATTTCTATATATGCCTCTTCAATAGACTTCGCTTCGTCGTGTGCGAGCGTGGCTTTAATCGCCGAGAGCGCGAGCTGGTCCTTCGCGAAATGCTTTGTAACAGCCTCTCCCAAGCCTCCGCCGAATACCGTCAGAAGTTGTGTGATAGGGAACTTACGCTTCCTGTCTATCTTCACGAAAACTGCTCCGTCTGCTTCAGAATCAAACTCTATCCATACTCCGCGGAGCGGGATAATTTTCGCACCGAAATACGCCTTACCTCGGATAAGTTCAGAAACAAAGAATGCGCCGAAGCTTCGTGCTAATTGTGGAACAATAGCGCGCTCCACGCCGGACACAATAAAAGAACCATGCGGGGTCATCATCGGCATGTCAGCAAGAAAAATCTCCTGCGACTTTTCCGAGCCGAATGTCTTATTCACGAGCTTCACAGTCGCCTTCACCGACGCCTCGTATGTGCGTGCATTCTCACGCGCGAACTGCTCATCGTACTTCGGTTCACCGATTTCAAAACTCTCAAACCGTAATTCAAATTTCTTTCCAGAATAATCGCTTATGGGAGAAAACTCTTTGAAGAGCTCGGTCAAGCCGTCCTTCAGTAGCCAGTTAAAAGAAGACCGTTGGTGTCCGACGAGGTCCGGAAAGGCGACCTTTGGCGCCCTATACGAACCGAAAGTCTTCTGGACGATGTTTTTTCGCATGTGAGGGTAGCGTGAAGTTTATAAGTTGAAATATATAAATGCGAACGCATGGATAAATCCGCTTGCGCTTATGCGTTTTTCTCTGGTTCCCGTATGAATCTTACTCTTCCCGCCCGTCGCCCTCCAGTACTCATTCGTATCTTGTATCCTCAATGTATCAGACCCCTGTTTTTTCTGCAACCACCTCTGGGGATAAGAAATTAACGCTTCGTACGCCACTTGTCAATGTTCGCGTGGTGGCCGGTTTGGAGGACGGCGGGGACGCGATACTTCTTCTTTTTATACATAATCGTCTCGGGGCGGGTGTAGACCACCGAGGAGGCGATGCGGCGCTCCTCTACTGATGCGTCTTTGCCCAAGACGCCCGGCAGGCGGCGAGTGACAGCGTCGACTATCGCGAGCGCGGGCACCTCCCCACCAGTATAAACAGCCTCGCCGACGGCGAATTCTTTTACTGTCGCAAGCGTTTTTAAAATCTTCTTCGCGCGTTCGTCGATACCCTCGTACCGACCGCAGACGAGCACGACATCACTATACTTCGCAAGCGCATCCGCATCTTTATTCGTAAACTGCTTCCCGCTCGGACTGAACCACACTATAATCGCCTTACGTCCATGTCGGGACGTACTACGTCCCGACATTCGGCCGAGTGACTTCTGAACGGCTTTGACGACCGGAAGCGCGGTCATGACCATCCCCGGACCGCCTCCGTATGGGCGCTCGTCTACCTTACCCCATTTGTTTTCTACAAAGTCGCGTGGGTTCTGATACTTAATTGAAATCTTTTTCTCCTTCCGCGCGCGCCCGATAATAGACGCGCTCAAGTATGCATCGCATGCTTCTGGAAACAATGTAATTAAATGGAATTTCACTTCTATAATTCATCTACCACCTGATCTACTGTTTTGACTTCTGGGTCACCTGCCTGACCTGTAGGCAGACGTTTGCCGCCGACTGGCTCGTTGATCTTGAGGCTTACGCGTGCATTGTGCTTCATTCCAACCGTACGAAGCAGTGGCGCGATCGCACCGCGAGCAAGCTTCCCCTCCTTACCAATCACGCGACCCATATCATCTGGATGAACAGTGAGAGTGAGTAGAATACCAAGATTGTCTCGCGTACGCTCGATAACAACCGATTCGGGGTGATCAACAATGGCTTTGATAATGTAATCAAGAAATGCTTGTTCTGGTTCCATATCGGGATATGCAGTCCGCGAAGCGGACGGTTAGGGTTAAACGACGGTCTCGGCCTCTGCGACTACTTCTGCCTCGGTTGGTGCTGGGGCGGCTTCGACAGCCGGGACATCCTTCTTGATGGGTGTGCGCTTTGGGAGCGCGTTTACCTTCTTTCCTTGAATCACACCCTTATTGATAAGGAGATTATGGATGGAGCCAGTTGGCTGGGCTCCCATAGATATCCAGTGCTTCACGCGTTCTTCATTTAGCGTCAGCGCTTTGCTTCTTGGGTTGTAGGTGCCGAGAAGTTCAACGATATTGCCGGCCTTGGCGGCGCGCTCCTTCTCTAAGACGACAATACGAAATGCCGGATCATTGGTCCGGCCGATGCGCTGAAATCGAATCATCAACATTGAAGCGACTATAGCAGAAGCCTCGTAATATTGCTAGAGTATAAAAAATGTCTGCAGACGATGCATCATCGGGCAGAACGGCTGTTTCAGCCGTTACTGACCCAGTATATGAAGGCCCGATAACGATGACCCGCAAGGGCATTGGGTTTTTTGCTGTGGAAGGGCAGGCAGAAGATTTGCTTATTCCGAAGGAGTGGAGTGGTCATGCGCTCTCGGGCGACATAGTTAAGGTCAAACCTTCCGGTAAATATAGCGACCCAATGGGTCGCATGCCTCCCAGAGAGTCTGGCAAGGTCGTTGAAATAATTTCTCGCGCTCGCGAAACGTTTGTCGGAACTCTTATTGAGGAGGCCGGGCTCACGCTTATGGCACCGGACTATAAGAAGATGTACGTGCCCATAGTTATAAAAGATAGAGGCGATGCACAAATCGGCTATAAAGTGCTCGTGCGCCTCTTGAGCTGGGATGCTGATAAAGAATATCCTATGGGCGTAATAGAAGAAGTCATCGGCAAGGCTGGTGTGCACGAGACAGAAATGCGCGCGCTCGCGCTGGGACAGGGATTCTCATCCGATTACCCTCCCGGAGTTGTGGCAGAGGCCGAGGCACTTGAGAAAAATGGCGCGAAGATCCTCGCCGAAGAAGCAAACAATCCGAAACGCCGAGATTTCAGAAATATCGCGACGTGTACGATAGACCCATTTGATGCAAAGGACTTTGACGACGCGCTCTCAATTCGCAAACTGCCGGATGGGAATATTGAAGTGGGAGTTCATATCGCCGACGTCTCTTTCTTCGTGAGACCTGGTACCGAGCTAGATAAAGAGGCCGTCGCACGCGCGACGAGCGTGTATCTGGTGGACCGTACCATCCCGATGTTGCCAGAGGTCCTTTCCAATGACCTGTGTTCACTGAAGCCAGACGAAGACAGGCTCGCTGTATCAGCGGTGTTCACGCTGGAAAGCGACGCGAATATTAAGAACGTGTGGTTCGGCGAGACGGTCATTCACTCCGACAAGCGATTTACGTATGAGAACGCACAAGAGGTTTTGGATTCTGGTTCGGGCGTCATGCACGAAGAGCTTTCAACGCTTCTCGCGCTCTCCAAGAAGATACGCGCGCGACGCGCATTGAAGGGCGCTATTGAGTTTGATACGGCAGAAGTGAAAATTGAATTAGATGCGGAAGGCAAGCCTATTGCAGTGCATCTAAAAGAACGTAAAGCCACCAACTTGCTGATTGAAGACTTCATGCTACTCGCCAACGAAGCGGTCGCGAAGCACCTTTCTAAACTGACTTCCAATGGCGGCCCCAATTTCTATTCTCTCTACAGAATACATGATGCTCCTGACACCGATCGCATAGAAAATCTCACGAACCTCCTCCGTGTTATGGGCTACCATTTGAAAACGTCGGGTAGCGGGCAGGTCACTGGTGCTGAACTGAACAAACTTCTTGAATCGGTAAAAGGGAAGCCGGAGGAGTATCTCGTGAAGATGGCTACACTCCGTTCTATGAGCAAGGCTGTCTACGCGACACGCAATATCGGTCACTTCGGCCTCGCCTTTGATTTCTACACGCATTTCACTTCGCCGATACGTCGCTATCCAGATCTTGTTATTCATCGGCTTATTAAGGCTCATGCAGACGATGGCACACCGATAACAACCGAGGAAATGCAAAACTTTGATAAGCTCGCGCTTCACGCGAGCGAGCGCGAGGTCGCCGCCGCATCTGCCGAACGCGATTCTATAAAGATGAAGCAGGTTGAATTCCTCGCCGGACGCATCGGCGAAGAATTTGATGCTGTTATTTCTGGCGTTACAGAAAGAGGCTTGTATGTAGAACTACAAGAAACGCACGCCGACGGCATGATCAACGTCCGCAATGTTGGCGATGATTTTTTTGAATATGAAGAAAAGCAGTATCGCCTCGTCGGTCGCCGCACACACAAGGTCTATCGCCTCGGCGACCCCATCCGCGTTAAATTAACCGCCGCTCGCATTGCCGAAAAAGAACTGGACTTTGTTCCAGTAAGTTAAAATTATTTTGCCACGGCGACGGCTTCGTCGAATTTGACGGACAATAATTTCGATATACCGTCGCCGCCCATCGTGACTCCGTAGAGAATGTTTGTGTGGCCCATAGTCTCTCTGTTGTGCGTGATGACGATAAGCTGACTCTTCTTAGCGAGGCTGTCTATCATATCGCCGTAGCGGCGACTGTTCGCCTCGTCCAACGCGGCATCGGTCTCGTCCAAAATAAGGAACGGTGGCGGGTTCACCTGGCTCATCGCGAATATGAGCGCGATAGAAGTGAGCGCGCGCTCGCCTCCCGAGAGTTGCATCAGCGAACGCACTTTCTTCTTCGGCAGATTAACGTCTATTTCTATGCCTGCTTTGCCCTCCGTAGCCTTGGCGAAGGAGGGGCCGCTCATATCGTCATTAAATTCTTCGAGTTCTGGTTCCTCTGGCTCTTCAAGCGTGAGTCGCGCGTTCCCGCCACCGAACATCAGCGCGAAGTATTCACTGAACGATGCATTCACTTTGACTAGGCCTTCTGAAAAATGTTTAGCGAGTTCCGTATCCAAATCTTTAATGAGGGCGCCGAGACCGGACGCCGACTTCGCCAGGTCGTTTAATTCATTAGCGAGAAATGCCTCGCGATCCGACATTTCTTTATGCTCCTGCCTAATATCTTCGCCAGTGCCCCCAGCTTCTTCCAAACGAATCTTCACGCGCTCCATAGCGCGTCTGCGATCTTCCTGAACTCTACGCTCTTCCGTCGGCGGAACCGGGAGCGGAACGTAGGAAACAGCAGAGATGCCAGCAAGAACGAGTAATTCGCCCTTATCGCGTTCAAGCACCTCAGAAATTAGTGTGAGTTCATGTTCGCGCGCCTCGCATTTAGCTACGATACCCTCCTCATGCGCCTCTGACTGCGCGAAGTCCAGCGTGCGGCGGCGCAATTCCCTGCCGGTCTCATCATGCGCAATGAGCGCTTCGCGCGCTCTCGCGAGCGCGGACTTCGCTCGCTCCAGCTCTTCGGCGAGACGCGAATCCTTGTCCAGAAGCTCTTTGCGTTCGTTCTGGAGTGCATACGCAGTACGTTCTTCTTCGGCGAGCATGTCGCTCTCCGGCGTAGTGTATCGACTCATGAATGCCTTGATTGTTTTACCGACTGCGACGAGTACGGCGTATAGCGCATCAGGCGTTCGCGACTCTTCTGCAATATGATTTTCTACTTCTCGCGCGAGTGTAGCGAGGTCTTCGCGAGGAACCTTCACGTACGGTTCTTGTACGACCTTTTCTCTGTGCTCCTTGGCGACCGAGAGAGCGCCTTCTACTCGGCCGATAGTTCGTGCGAGCGCGGAGCGCTCGCCGTTTACACGTTCAACATCCTTCTCCAACTTACGTAACAACTCCAGACGTTTCACTCCTTCAACGTCTGTTGTGGAGCGTTCTTCTATGTTCTTAAGTTCTTCCGTTGCCACCGCTAATCTCTCTGATGCATTCATCTTTTCTCCTGAGACCTTCAGTTTCTCCTGTGCGAGATACACCTCTTCAATAGAGAAGTATGTCTGTGCGATGTTGATTAGTTCAGTGCGAAGTTCGTCTGCGCGATCCAGTTTCTTCACCTGATTATCCAGAAAGCGCATATGTGGGGCGAGCTCTCTCCGGAGCGAGTTCACTTGTACTATATTATCTTCTGTCTTAATTAATTTTCTCTGCGCCTCATTCTTCTTGAATTCGTAAATCTTTAGTCCAAGCGCGTCCTCTAACATCGCGCGTCGTTCGCGATTATTGGCTAGGAGTATCCTATCCGACTCCCCTTGAGAAATGATGTGGTGACCTGTCTCACCGATGTTCGCGCCGGCGAGAAGCTCCTCAATATCGCGAAGCCGGACGCGCGAGCCGTTAATAGAGTATTCGCTTGTCCCGTCGCGGAAGACCGCGCGCTCCAGAGAAACTTCGTCAAAATCAATCTTGAAGGTGCGTCGAGAATTATCAAAAATAATGGCGACCGATGCGCGGTTAGCTCGCGGAGCCGTGTGCGAGCCGCCCCATATTAAATCTTCTGCGCGTTTCCCGCGCATGCTCTTCATAGACTGTTCGCCGAGAGCAAAGCGGAACGCCTCTGCGACATTGCTTTTCCCGCTACCGTTCGGCCCCACGATGGCTGTCGTGGAATTAGAAAAGTCCAAGATCGTCTTCTTGGCGAAAGATTTAAATCCGACTATTTCCAGCCTCTTCAACATTACCTCCTATTGTAGCAAATGAATTACCACTTCGTAGCGATGAGTCCTGCCGAGGCGGCGGCTTGCTCGGCTTCTTGTTTTGATTGACCAGTGCCACGGGCGATTTCGGAGGAACCGATGAAGACGCCGACCGTGAAGAGCTTGTTATGGTCGGGGCCGACTTCTGAAAGTGTTTCGTAAGCAGGCGTGATTCCCTTCTTATCCTGCGATATTTCTTGAAATCTGCTTTTTGCATCTTGGTATGAGCGACTCGCGATGACGCTATCAATTTTGGTATATAAATTCTTCGCGATAAAAGATTCTGCAGAAGCGAACCCGGAGTCCAGATAAATAGCGCCGATGATAGCCTCAAAAGCGTCCGCGAGAATAACGTCGCGCGCGCGACCGATATCTTTGGACTCTCCCTTAGACAGCAATAAATACTCGTTGATGCCGAGCGCCTGCGCGCTCTCGGCGAGCGACACTGTATTAACGAGCGCGGCGCGATACGCAGTGAGCTCGCCCTCCGGTTTCGTTGGAAATTTTTTAAAAAGAAAATCAGTGGCGGCGAGCTCCAAGACGGCGTCGCCGAGAAACTCAAGTCGTTCATTATGAGAGCCGGTGTACTCACGATGTTCATTAAGATAGGAGCGGTGCGTCAAAGCTTCAACCAGTAAGTCAAGGTTGTTAAAGGTGAGACAGAGCTTTTTTGTTAGTGATTTGAAATCAGGCATTACAATTGTGCACCAGCGTCCCTTCGGACGTCCCGATGCGGGAGGCTCTTCTCTCTGCTCGCGTGGTCTAAGAGCTTCTGAACGGCCAAGGTGACGATAGGGAGCATATCATCATAGAAATTGAGGTCAATGATTTCATGCAAACGGAACCATTTTGTATCGTCCAAACCACCTTTCCCATGCTCCAGCTTCAATGGGACATAGTCCGCGCGAGCTAAGAAGTAGCTCACGTGTTTTCTATACTTTCCCTTTTCCGGATGCGATGCGACATACTCGTTTTCACCGATTTTTTCCTCAACAACGATGTCCACTCCCATCTCTTCTTTAATCTCTCTAGCGGTTCCCGCTTCAGGACTCTCTCCTGCTTCTAACTTCCCTTTTGAGAGCGTCCAGTGGCCGAACACGTCGTGCACGAGCGCGAGATAATACTGTCCGTCGTGCTTCGCGTACACGACTGCCCCGCCGAGCGACTGCAACGGCATGTCCTCATATTTCACTTTCGTACTTTTCTTCCCTCCTTGCTCGTCCTTACCAGGCTCGCCGAGCTCTTTATAAATTGCTCCCAAAACGCCGTTGACGAACCTGCCCGAAGAGTCCCCGCCGAAGGTCTTGGCGAGTTCTATTGCTTCATTAATTGCGACTTTTGCAGGCACTTGCGACCGGTCGGCGAAGAGGAGTTCGTAGAGGCCAAGTCTTAAAATATTCCTATCCACAGGTGCTATGCGCTCCAACGGCCATTCGGGCGCAGCTTTTTCTATAACAAGATCAATGTCGTCGTGTTTAGCAAGCACTCCGGATAGTAAATTATCCATGAACGACTGGTCAACATCATCTGCGCCAAATTCTGCGACATTGCGCGCGAGGATAGATCGCGCAACCTTCTCACTGGCAACAGTTGTGTCCCACTCAAAAAGTGTTTGGAGAACAATGGAACGTGCTAAATGTCGGTTCGCCATAAAAAGATCTTGTACCTATGAAGTATAGCAAACCACGAAGTCGTGCAACACGACCGCGTGGATTACTCGCTAACAACTACACTCCTCCGCCGAAACCGCTTCGCGCTTTCGGCCGTCCCTCACCCTTAAACAACTTACCGAAAGTTCCTTTTGATGCCTTCGCCTCGGCATTCGCATGAGATTCGTGCGCGTGTTCGTGGACATGCTTCTCGGCGACCGTGACACTCGGGCCCTTCACCTTAGTTGAAGCAGTGGTCTTAACCTTGGGTGTGAAAATCTGTTTACCTCGGTACATACCGGTAACTTCGTCGATATGATGCGGGAGACGAAGATTGCCGCTCTCTTTATCCTTCACGATATTAGTCCCTTTAAGCGCATGGTGTGACCTGCGATTGTTGGTGTGCCCACGCGTATGGCGCATTCGAATTGACATAGAAATAGCTTACCACAAGCCCTTTTATAAATCAAAAAGCGCCATCCTCCGGCTGGCGCTTTAAAACGTGGTTGGAATTTAGACCAAATCCGAATGTACTTTGTGATTCTGGACGCGCATGCGTCCTGTTTTTTTCTGCATGTGATATGGAGGCGGCTTTGTGCCGTCACATCTTTGTGCTTGCGCTGCTGTTATTAATTCTGGATTCGCTCCGCAACGCGAACATCGCATCTTTCCCTCCTCGATTTTTACTGAACATCCGGGGCATGGAGCACATCTCTCAAAACCTGTTCCTGCAAGGGCTTTTTTGTGTTTTTCAATAACCCAGTCAGCCTTTCTGCTTTTTGTTTTTTCCACTTCTGCTATCTCCAAAAGATCTTGGTTCTTGGTCGTATGTGCCCATCCCCCATGGTCAGACCACAGCTGGACACAAGCGCATAGAATAACCCTATTTTGGCTTTAAATCAAGGTGAATGAATGACCGACGGTGGATATCGCAGAGACCGTATTTTTTGAGCGCTTCATAATGCGCCTTCGTACCGTATCCTTTATGCTTTTCAAAACCGTATTCTGAATACTTTTTAGCAAGATCTAGCATCAATCTGTCCCTAGAAACCTTCGCCGCGATGGAAGCGAGCGAGATGAGAGGTATGAGTTCGTCGCCGTTGATGATAGTTTCTTGTGAATACTCCGGCGGGGCCTTCAGTGAACCATCTAACAGTACGTGAACCAACGCAGAATCCGTCGCGAGAGCATTCACACCGCGAGAGAGAGCACGTCGCACCGCTGTTGCAATTCCCTCATTATCAATAGTTTCAGCACTTTCAAATTCAACAACGAAGCGCGCATCGCCAAGGGCGATGCGCGTATTTAGCATTTCAAAAATCTTTTCCCGTCTCTTCTCCGACAGCTTTTTAGAATCTGCTACGCCAACAAATTCTTTCGCTACATCAAACCCCTCAGCCACCATCACCACCCCCACTGCTACCGGCCCAGCGAGTGGCCCACGCCCCGCCTCGTCGACCCCAAGTACATACCGCATAGTGCAATACTACCAAACCTACCGACTATCCAAGACTTGGTGCTATAGCGTCAAGTTGTTGATACCTGCTGATGGTTCTGTTCGTTTATGGACATCAACGCATAAGTACCCAGATTTGGTATTGTGTGGGAATGGCAAGTCGCTTTATTCATTTACATACCCACAGTCACTACTCCTTCCTCCAGGCGCTACCGAAGATAGATGAATTGGTTGAAAAAGCGAAAAAAGAGGGTATGGATGCGCTCGCGCTTACCGACGCGGGTAATATGCACGGCGCGATAGAGTTCTACAAGGCGTGTATGAATGCTGGAATTAAACCGATTCTAGGCGTTGATGCATATCTAGCGCCGCGCTCGCGACACGAGAAGGATGCAAGCATTGATGCTAAACGCTCGCGCATCGTGCTCATCGCAGAAAATAATGATGGGTACAAGAATCTTCTCACACTCGTGACGAAATCGTGGACCGAAGGATTTTTTGAACGGCCTCGCATTGATAAAGAACTTCTGCGTGAACATTCTCGCGGAATTATTGCGATTATCCCTTCTTTCGCCGGCGACGTCGTACAACTACTCCGTGCGGGAGACAAAAACGGCGCCGCGGCCGTGCTCGCGGAGTTTAAGCAAATATTTGGAAATGAAAATGTGTTCCTTGAAATAACACACCACCAGAAAGTCGCAGGGCACGAAGCACTCCAGCAAAAAATTATAGCGCTTGCACGAGAAAGCGATACTCCTCTTGTCGGACAGAACGATGTCTATTATTTGAATACAGATGACCGTGAGGCGACAGAGATTATGCGCCGTATCCAGCAGGGCGGTCGCGGTAGAAATGAAGACGAGGATTTCTCTTTTATAAACGAGAAACGCGCTCTTGAACTTTTCAAAGATACTCCAGAAGCTGTTGATAACTCACGAAAAATAGCCGACAGATGCAATTTGTCATTTGAGCTTGGTAAATGGACTTTTCCGGAAGTTCCTATCTCAAAAGGTTTTAAGAATCACGACGAAGAACTGCGCGCGAAGGCATATGCCGGCATCGCGACAAGAGGACTTGAAGAGTCAAAAGAAGTTACTGACAGAATTGAATACGAATTGAAAATTATTATAGGAAAAGGATTTGCCGTATATTATCTCATCGTCGCAGACTTGCTCGCATTCGCACGCCATGAGGGAATTCTCACCACCACGCGCGGGAGCGCGGCCGGGAGCCTCGTTGCCTATCTCACCGGCATTACGAACGTTGACCCACTTTTCTACAAACTCCCGTTTGAACGATTTCTAAACCCGGAGCGCCCGAAGGCGCCTGATATAGATATGGACATCGCTGACGACCGGCGTGACGATATGATAGCGTACACAAAACGGAAATACGGCGAAGACCACGTCGCCCAGATAGGTACCTTCGGCACCATGATGGCGAGAGCGGCTGTGCGCGACGTCGCGCGCGCGCTCGGACATTCATACAACACTGGCGACCGCATCGCCAAGCTTATCCCAATGGGTTCTCAAGGATTCCCGATGACGATTGACCGCGCGCTTGAGTTGGAACCGGATTTGAAAACACTCTACGATGAAGATGATGCCACGCGAGAAATTATTGACCTCGCGAAACGCATTGAGGGCTGTGTGCGCCACGTGGGTGTGCACGCGGCCGGTGTCGTTGTAGCGCCGACGCCTCTTATTGAATGGGCACCGATCCAGCCAGACCCGAAGGGTACCGGAAAACTTATTACGCAGTACGATATGTACTCAATTACGGACGAATATGGAGGAGTAGGGCTTCTTAAGTTTGATTTTCTTGGTATTAAGAATCTCGCCATTCTCGCCGATGCGGTAAAACGAGTTAAGGAGACGCGGAACATCATCGTTGATATTGAAAACGTTCCGATTGACGATTCTAAAACATACGAGATGCTCGCACGCGGAGAAACCGAAGGGACATTCCAACTAAACGGTTCAGGTATGACTCGCTGGTTGAAAGAGCTGAGGCCGACATCCATTCACGATATCAATGCAATGGTCGCGCTCTACCGCCCTGGACCGATGGAAACAATTCCAAACTATATTGAACGCAAGCACAATCCGAAACTAATTCATTATCTTGACCCGCGTATGAAAGAATATCTAGATTTCTCATACGGCATTCTCGTATATCAGGACGATGTACTTCTAACCGCGATAAAGCTCGGTGGATATTCGTGGTTGGAGGCGGATGCACTGCGTAAAGCGATGGGCAAGAAGATTCCGAAGGTTATGCAGGCGGAGAAGGAAAAATTAACGAAGGGTTTTATGGAATACGGGAAACTCTCAAAACAACTCTCCGAAAAATTGTGGGAACTTATAGAACCGTTCGCCGCATACGGATTCAATAAGGCGCACGCCGCGAGTTACGGCAAGGTCGCCTACCAAACCGCGTATATGAAGGCGAATTATCCTGTGGAATATCTCGCCGCACTCCTCACCGCAGACTCGGGTGATACAGATAAAATATCTATTTTCGTAGCGGAGGCGAAAAGAATGGGAGTTAAAGTACTGCCACCGGACGTGAACGAGAGCGGCACGGATTTTACCGTCGTCTCAAACGGCTCAATACGTTTCGGTTTGTCCTCCATCAAGAACTTCGGCGACGGAATTTCAGAATCAATTATCGCGGAGAGAAAGGAACACGGGCAGTACAAAACGCTATCCGACTTCCTCTCCCGAGTCGGCTCTAAGAATCTAAATAGAAAGTCGCTCGAATCGCTCATCAAGTGCGGCGCGCTTGATTCGCTTAATCCATCTCGAGGGACATTGATAGATAATATTGATACACTTCTCTCTTATCACCGAGAGGCGACTGCTTCTTCACCTCAAGATTCACTGTTTGGCTCTCTAATGGCTCTACCGGAATTGGCGCTACCAGAAGGAAAGCCAGCATCGTTCATTGACAAGCTCGTGTGGGAAAAAGAACTTCTCGGCATTTACGTTTCCGGTCACCCGCTTGACGTTCATACAGCAATTACTAAAAAAGCAACTCTTTCTATCGCGAAGATTAAAGAAGAACGACAATCTGGAATGCTCGTAATCCTGCCAGTACTCGTTACTATCGTGCGTACTCTACTAACCAAGAGTGGCGAAAAAATGGCATTCGTCACAGTAGAAGATACGACCGATTCAATAGAGGCGGTCGTCTTCCCAAAATTATTCAAGACGCATGCGAATACTATCGTCACCGGCGCGTGTATGCTCGCCAAGGGTAAGGTCTCCATAAGAAACGGTGAGGTCACTCTCGCCATAGAAGAACTCAAGCCGCTGTAACAAAATAGAGAACGCCGACCATTTCAGAGAGAGCCGGCGTTAGTTGCATGGTGTTGAACATCAGCAAATTGCTGGAAGGACGGACCTCGTCGGAGAGGCGTGGAGAAATTCGACTCCTGCGGGAACGTCCTGGTCCAAGTCGACATTGCCGCATCCGATGCAGCAGGTCACATCTTCGCGAAGGTTGAGGAGCTCGGGATGGACGTTCCTGCCATACGCTTGGGTAATGAGACTCAGCGTATGGTCGGCGTACTCCCTCTTGGTCTTCGAGTCGTTCACGACATCCAGCGGATTGTGGTCCACGAACCTGCCCGCAAACTCCAGGCAGAACTGCCTGTAGAAAGCGGTGTTCAGGACCATCGCATGCCAGATGCGATCGACGGACCGCAACATATGAATTGGCCGTTCCTGGGTAGTCTGCGGAATCAACGCAAACCACTGCAGAAAAGCTTTCAGGAGTTGCTTGGCACGTTCCTCGGACTTGACCCCGCATTCGCGCACCGCAGTTTGAATGATTGGGGTATAGTCCCATTGACTCATCTGCTCGTACAATTTTCTTGCTCGATTCATGATATACTCCTTGAAAGAACTGTTTGCACAGGTGTCCTGTTGGACACATCCACCTACAATGAATTGTAGGTGCTGAAAATATAACACCACTATGTATATAGTGTCAATCAATTAAAAAATGTTTTCAACAACCCGACAACCTGCTATGCTTACAGCAACAAAATATGAGTGGTCCTGATATCACTGCGAAACGCCATACACTCGCGCACCTCCTCGCGGCTGTGGTGCTTGAAAAATACCCGCAGGCGAAGCCGACTATTGGCCCGGCCATTGACGATGGTTTCTACTACGACTTCGATTTTTCAGGTGGCGAGAAGCCAACTGAAAAGGAATTGTTGAAACTCGAATCAGGAATGCGTAAACTCCTTCCATACTGGAAAGAAATGACGGGCGAAAAGACTTCTCCCGAAGAAACACAAAAGCAATTCGCAGGGAATCCATTTAAACTCGAGCTTATCGAGGAGATTTCAAAAAAGGGTGAGCAAATAACACTTTACACGGCTGGAGAATTTATCGATCTCTGCCGCGGGGGGCATGTAGAAAATCCTGCAAAAGACATTGCCCCGGACTCCTTCACACTTGATAGTGTTGCGGGCGCCTACTGGCGCGGCGATGAAAAGAATCCAATGCTCACTCGAATCTACGGTCTCGCGTTCGACACAAAAGAAGAACTTGACGCATACAAAGCACGGCGCGAAGAGGCGCGCGTGCGAGATCATAAAGTGCTCGGTCAGAAATACGAGCTTTTTATGTTCCATCATACGGCGCCCGGTATGCCGTATTGGTTGCCAAAAGGAGTCATTCTTTACAATGAATTAATACATTTTTGGCGCAAAGAACATCAAAAACGTGGATATCAGGAAATAGCTTCACCGTTACTGAATAAGAAAGAACTCTACATAACAAGCGGTCACTACGAGCATTACTGGCCAGACATGTTTACAGTCAAGACATCAGAAGACGAAGAGTACGGAGTAAAAGCAATGAATTGTCCGAACGCGATGATAGTCTTTGGATCAAAGACTCGTAGCTACCGAGACCTCCCCCTCCGACTTTCTGACACTGATACTCTCCACCGCAACGAACTTTCAGGCACACTCAACGGGCTCCTACGCGTTCGAGAATTTAGACAAGATGATGCACACATATTCGTTACGGAAGAGGGTATTGGTGCTGAATATAAACGAATTTTCGAAATTGTAGAGCGTTTCTACTCCATTTTCGGTATGAGCTATACGTTCAGGCTTGGGACCAGGCCAGAAAAATTTATGGGCGAGATAGAAACTTGGAACAAAGCTGAAGAAGCTCTTAAACAAATCCTCACTGAATCCGGAAAAGAATATTTCGTGCTTGAGGGCGATGGAGCCTTCTACGGCCCGAAGGTGGACATTCTGATGAAGGACGTGCTTGGACGAGAATGGCAGATGGGCACAATCCAGCTCGACTTTCAACAGCCTGCACGCTTCAAGCTTGAATACGCTACTGCAGATGGGACGCAGAAAACTCCTGTCGCCATACATCGCGTGATATACGGTTCAATGGAGCGTTTTATAGGTATCCTTATCGAACATTATGGTGGCGCATTTCCGCTCTGGCTCTCGCCCGTACAAGTGCGAGTGCTCCCCGTGTCGGAGAAGCACAGTGTGTATGCGAATGAAGTATTGAACGAATTGAAGACTGCAAATATTCGTGCAGATGTAGATGATGCGAACGAATCGCTTGGAAAGAAAATCAGGAACGCGAAACAAGAAAAAATCCCCTATCTGATTGTTGTTGGAGATAAAGAAGTTGAAGCGAAAACTGTTTCAGTAGATAGTCGTGATGCGGGAAAATTAGACACAACTTCCCTCTCCGATTTCATAGCGCGCGCGGCCGAAGAGATTAAGAATCGAAGTTAGGCGCCGAGGATAGCGAGCGCGCGAGTGAGCGCGAGCTTCGCGCCGGTGACGCCTTCTGTATAGCTAGAGTCGATGGCGGTGGTGAGCGAAGCGACAAGCCTCTCTAGAGTCGGTGTATTCAAGCGCGCTGTCATACGCGCGATGTCGGAGTCGCAGTCCGTCCCGTCAATGCGAGCACGATACACATCGTCAATAAGACATACTATCTCTGATATGAGTTTCTCTGGCGAGCCGTTCCCGCGTACGTGTTGACGCAAGCCTGCGAAGACCGCCATACGGTCTCCTTCAACAAGAGCTGAAATGAATTCACGGATATGCATAGGCGCCGAGACGGGAACTTTCTCAACAATATCTTCGTTTATAATCGGTTCAACATTATTGTAAATCGGTTCAACTTTTTCATATATGGGCTCAACATTCCCCTCCTTCGCCGAGGCTACGACGGGCACGCGTGCAAGACCCTTAACGATATCATCTATTGATAATGCACCATTATGCGCAAAGGATTTGAAACCATCGTACGAAGAATATCCGCGAGGAACTTCTTTATTTTCTTGAACAGTTATTGACGAGAGCGGTGCAGTCTCAGACATAGTAGCTTGTGCAATTCCATTGTTGGCATATGAAAGTTCTCTCACTGTAAGTGAGTCACGTACACGGGAACCGAGACTGCGAATAGAACGGTTCACGAGAGGTGCTACACCGAACAGTACGAGATAGGCAAGAGCGAGCGCCCACACAATGAGAGCCAGCCAATAAAATACTGTCCCGATTGTTCCGAGCTCAAGGCCTGTATATGGAATTTGTGACAGATACAGATATGCGAGAGGTTGTGTCGCAACGTGCGGCAACATCGCGAGAGTTATATTTGGCTGTGGCGAACCTCCGCCACCACCTCCACCTCCGCCACCTCCGGATGAAGGGGTTACTGGTGGCACGACTGGCGGAACCACTGGTGGAACAACAGGCGGTACAACTGGCGGAACCACTGGTGGAACAACAGGCGGTACAACAGGCGGAACCACTGGTGGAACAACAGGCGGTACAACAGGCGGAACCACTGGTGGAACAACAGGCGGTACAACTGGCGGAACCACTGGTGGCACGACTGGTGGAGGAATAACTGGAGGTTGAGGTACTACAGGCGGGACCACAGGTGGTGGAGGAACTACCAGGGGCACTGGAGGCGGAGGTGGTGGAGTTATGCAACATCCTGGTCCGATAACTTGAGCAAAAACCTGTGAAGGAGTTACGAAACCAAATGCAAACGCAATTGACATACCGACAGCAACAACAAAAAGTACGGCAAAGAGACCGATAAATATCGGTTTATTATTTATGTATGCTGGAACTGTTTTTGTCATAATTTTTTGTGAAATTCGCCCACATGCCGCTTGCGCGGCGTATAAAAGGGTGGATGATGAATTTTCTAAAAACATCATCCAACCCAAAACTCACGAGGGACAGTTTCCATCGTCTTTACGCCAGAATTCGTCTGGTATATCGACAGAAAATCTGCCCTTCCAGTCTTGCGGTCTCATATAGACACCGCAAGTCTGAGTTCCGTCTGCATACTCCAGACAGACATAGAAAACTGCATCAAACACTGAAGTGGAAAAGCGCAGTGTCTGACTCGTGTGAGTAACAGGATACAGGTACTTGTGAGGTATCTGCGCCGAGCCGCCGAGAATGCCACGAATATAGCCAATGGCGGGAACGCAAGTATCGCATTCCCCATACCATGCGGTCCACGCCCCGTTGTCCTGACGTTGCGCATTGCATTCGTCAGGCGGGAGAGGTCCTGTAGTAGTTCCTACCCCCCAGCGAACGCGCCCACCGACCGGTGAGTTGAAAACTAGCTCCACGCACTTCTTTTCCACAACTTGAACAACAGGACCGTCAGTAATTCGGTAGGACCAGTTGAAGCAGATTTCCGGCAAGAAAATCGTATACACTTTACCTTGCCAAGAAACCTGCCACTTCTCCGCCGGCGCCGCGTACTCCATGCGACCGCTGATTGGCGGCTTCACGAACGCTACGACGACATCACGGTGAACGACGCCACCTTTCGACATCATCGCCGAGAGACGATCGCCCACGACAAGTCTGGCTTTCTCGTCCGGCTTTTCGGTCGCAATCATGAATTGCTTCACGACAGGGGCCGGAAGACCCATGGCACGGAACGCACTTTCGCGCGTCTTCATTGCTTCCGCGCGCGTTGTAGCATACGGGTCAGCGCCGAAGTGTTGCCACTTGAACTCGGCATGAGCCGAGTTCGCCAGTGCCACCATTACGAGCGCCAGCATTACAACGATGAATTTTTTCATCGCAATACTCCTTTGCTATGTCGCTCGCGCGACTCCAAACAAAGTCTGCGGTCACCACAAAACGATCTTGCTTGGTACCGAAAGAGTTGCATGTTACAAGCGTGAGTACTTTTCCGGAGACTGTAAGTAGAATTGCTGTATTATCGTCCGCTTTTTCTTCAACGACACTACGAACTCTATAAGTGTAAGCCGTACCAGAGGAGTACATTGTGACAATATCCCCTGCAACGAGTTTCTGTATGCCGTTGAAGGTCTTGTACACTTGGTTTTTCACCACCGGCAGATAACTTGAGTGACCGAAGAGTACTACATTACCAGTCTCGCCGAGCTTGGCTGAAGTCGGATACCGTACGGCGCCCTTAAGCAATTCTTTATCCAGAGCTTCTATGTCGGTTGTCGTCGGATTAACAACGTTCGCAGAGAGATTAATTTTAGTAATCTCTATCTTCACTGGCGACTCAATTGCAGTCTGTTTCAGGATGTCTGTATTCTCTGCGACAATCGGACTCGTTTTAAGAACGACTTTAGTTTGAATTTCTGGTAAAAGATCAAGCTGAGCTAGAACAGAGACGCTCCCGAGGAACGCAACAGCAAAAAGCCATAGGAAGCTCCACTTCCTGTCATAGGCCCGTCTGACGGCTTCTATAAGCCGTACGGTGAATTCAATGATTCTGTTCATATCGTCTTACTAATAAATACACTACAGTATTAATAATGTCAAGCCCAAAACTTGACAGGAAAAACTGTATATGTTATATAGAATGTATTATATGAATACGGACCAGCCAATGACTCCAGAGCGCCAAGCGGCTATAAACGGCCTCGCCGTGGTCGGTTTTATCGCACTCGTCATAGCGGGCATATGGCTCGCTATTTACTCAACGCGTTTTGTCCCGACAGTGGTAAATCGCATCGGCTCTGCCGCCGTCTATCTCGGTTCTGTGTTCATTCCCTCTGATGAACCAACTCTCTCTGTCGTGCCGAACCCGACTGCGTCTACAACTATTTCGTTCGATAACGATAGCTCAACTACTTCTACAAGCACAATTCCTAAAATTACGGCTCCAACCAAGCCTAAACCTGTAGCGACAACTCCGGGGGAGAAGACGAGCGGTACGTATTTAATTGGCAATGCTACTGCACAGACTCTTAACGGTCAGCCGGACTTCATTGTGAACATCACAGCCGTCGGCTATCTCGCAACTACATCTGCAGAATCTTTTATCGCGAGTTCAACAGTCCCGTCCGGCAGTCGTCCGGCAGTTAAATTTACGATAAAGAACATCGGCACAAACGTAGCCGGACAATGGCGCTTCAGCGCATCTATACCTACTTCGTCTGCGTATCTATATTACTCTCCACTTCAGCAATCGCTTAATCCGAACGACAGCATTGACTACACACTCGGCTTTGATCAAGCTATCGCAGGTTCAAATAAGATGATTACAATCACTGCAAACTTTGACCGTACCATTGGAGAATCAAACACGAACAACAACAGCGCTTCAGCACAGTTGACTATTCTCGGCGGTTAAACATCCAAGTTCGCGAGCTTCGCGTTAGATTGGATAAATGCTTTGCGTGAGGCGACATCGCTTCCCATAAGTATGTCAAAGATGCGGTCGGCAGCCTCGGCGTCCTCTATATGCACATGCTTCAATACGCGTCGCGCGGGATCCATCGTAGTCTCCCAGAGCTCGGAGGCATTCATTTCACCGAGACCCTTGTAGCGCTGCACGCTTGATTCACCCATTTCTTTCAGTGCCTCATCTTTTTCTTTATCTGAGTATGCATATGCGACTGCCTTCCCTTTCGAAATTTTATACAAAGGCGGCTGGGCGATATAGACGAACCCGCCGTCAATAATTGGTTTGAAGTGACGATAAAAGAGCGTGAGAATAAGCGTGCGGATGTGCGCACCATCAACGTCGGCATCGGTAGCGATAATGAGCTTGTGGTATCGCAGTTTTGAAATATCAAACACATCGCCAATAGCTGTGCCAAGCGCCACCACGAGATTTTTCACCTGTTCTGAGGCAAGCATTTTATCCAAACGTGCACGCTCAACATTGAGAATTTTACCCCGTAGTGGGAGAATAGCTTGAATACGCCGATCGCGACCCATTTTCGCTGTGCCTCCGGCAGAGTCTCCTTCTACGATGAAAAGTTCGCCTTCTTCAGCGCTCTTGGTCTGACAGTCAGCAAGTTTACCGGGGAGCGTCATCCCCTCCAGAGCGCCTTTGCGTAGCACAGAGTCTTTCGCCGCCTTCGCAGCTTTACGCGCTTTAAGCGCCAGTAAGACTTTATTAATTATAGAGCGCGCATCATCCGGATTCTCTTCTAAAAACGCTCCGAGTGCCTCGCCGAAGACGGTGGCCACAGCGCCCTGCGCCTCCACCGAACCGAGCTTGCTCTTCGTCTGTCCTTCAAACTGAATTTCAGAAAGTTTTACCGACACGACTGCCGTGATGCCCTCCAGAACATCATCTCCTGTGAAGTTCTCATCTTTTTCTTTCAAGATGTTCGCATTTCTGCCATACGTATTAAGCGAGCGCGTCAGCGCGGTCTTAAAGCCCGTGATGTGCGTGCCTCCCTCGCTGTTATAGGTGTTGTTCGCGAAAGCCGTTATACGCGACGTTATATCGTCAACATACTGAAGAGCAACTTCAACATTCACTCCGTCAAGTTCTCGATCAATATAGAAAATATTTTTATGAACCGGTGTCTGGTGACTATTATAAAATGCTACAAGCGATTTAAGACCCCCTTCAAAGTAGAAGGTCATTGATGGGACACCGAGTGCATATTCTCTCAAGAATATTTTTTCTGTTTGAAATGCATCACTGGAACTTCGTGCGTCAACTATGCTCACACGAACGCCTTTTACCAAATACGCCTGCTGACGCAAATGCGTCGTAATCTTTTCTAAATTCCATTCAATACCCTCTTTAAAGATTGTTATGTCCGGCTTGAATAAGACGATAGTACCGTGCTCTTTTGACGTTCCTATCTTCTTCACATTTGCAACGGGCTTACCGATCTTATATTCCTGTATGTGCATTCCTCCGTCCTGATGCACAACAACCTTTGTATGTTCTGAAAGTGCATTTACAACTGACGCGCCGACACCGTGTAGACCGCCGGAGACCTTATATGCTTCATTATCAAATTTTCCTCCGGCATGAAGCGTGGTCATAATAGTCTCAAGAGCAGAAACTTTTGTTTTTGGATGAATTCCTACGGGGATACCGTTACCGTTGTCGGCGATACGCACGTAACCGTTCGGCAATAAAGCAACTTCTATATCGTCGCAGCGGTCGGCCATCGCTTCGTCGCGAGCATTATCAAATATTTCCCACACTAGATGGTGGAGACCGTCTGGGCCGGTCGTTCCTATGTACATCCCGGGGCGCTTCCGTACAGGCTCAAGCCCCTCAAGGACGGTAATGGACGAAGCATCGTATGCCTTCTTTTTAGGCTCTTTTTGTTCGTTTTTTACCATGATTTGTTACTCATATTGTATCATAAAATTGATATATTGTGTGCCACAAAAACCTTTGACGGAAATGTTATTTCCTCTCCCGAAGCTTTCTGATACACTAAAGCGATTATGGATATTAAAATACCAAGAGTTGAGGAGGAGCGGCTGCGGGGGGAGCTGGAGGCGCGGACGGACGTAGACGCGACGAGGATGAAGCGATACCTCGCGATGCCGGACCTCTCGCGGACACCAGAAAGCCCGCTTGGCGAGATTGTTGCTCGCGTGAAGGCGCTGCCTCTCTTTAAAGACTTCGACGATATCGAGATCCCCGAGATCGTCCCCGCCGCTATCTCGTTTGACCTCTTCGACTTCCCGCTCACTCACCCTGCCCGCTCGGCTTCAGACACCTACTATGTGGATGCAGAAAACATATTGCGCACACACGACACGGTCTTTTGGTACTACTACCTCAATCAGCCTGAGATAAAGGAGAAGATTGCTCGCGGAGAATCTGTGGGTGCGCTTTGTTATGGAAAAGTGTACCGCAAAGACGAGATCGATCGCCGGCACATGAACATCTTCCATCAGATGGGCGGGTGGTATCTCGCGCCCGAGTCTGAGCCACTGTCGATTGAAGATTTGAAGAGTGCGCTCTCGCAGGTGGTGCAGAGTGTCTTCGGCGAAGAGACGAAATTCCGCTTCAACCCTGACACCTTCCCCTACACTGACCCATCGCTCGAGGTCGAGGTCGGCGTCACTGGTGCGGCCGCGGTTGCCGCGGGGAGCGAGTGGATCGAGATACTTGGTGGCGGGATGCCCAAGGCGAGTGTGCTCGAGAAGATGGGAGTCACCGGTTATCACGGCTGGGCCTTTGGCTTTGGGCTCGAGCGCCTCGCGATTATCGGCACCGAAGCGCCCGACATCCGCCTCCTCTGGAGCGAGGACGAGCGTGTGAAAAAACAATTGAAACTCGGGCAGAAATTTGTTGATGTGAGTAAGTATCCACCGGTAGTACGTGATATTTCTTTTGTTGTCGATAAAAGTTTTGTACCTAATAACTATTTTGACCTTGTGCGTGACATCGCTAGCAACTTGGTCGAGCAGGTGACGCTCATCGATACCTATGAAAACGCAGAAAAGCTTGGATTAGAAAAGGTGAGCTACGCGTATCGCATCACCTACCGCAGTCTCGACCGTACACTAACAAATGAGGAGGTGAACACTCTCCACGCTGAACTTGAAGTAGCTACTGTCAAGAATTTCGGCGCAAAAATTCGTTAAAAAGACTCCCTGTGTTACGATAAATTCATTATGAGCCCGGAGATGCTAATATACCCGTTTCTCTTCATAGCGATATTCTTTGAATCGTTTGTGCTGGTAACTCTACTCTCAAAGCCGGCGCGCGAAGCGCGTTCTCGTATGTTAAATGCTTCAACGCCGTCAGTTGCAATTGTGGTGCCGTGCTGGAATGAAGCATCAACGATTACAGCGACATGCGACTCTCTTCTGGCGCTGGATTATCCGAAAGAGAATTTGGAAATTATTCTGGTAGATGACGGCTCCACGGATACGACGAGAGAAGCTGTGTTGCGTTTCAAAGAGCATCCGCAGATTCGCATCATACATAAAGAAAACGGCGGTAAGCATACAGCGCTCAACGCTGGCATTGCGATTACGAACGCAGAGTTAGTCGGATGTCTGGACGCTGATTCGTTCGTAGAGCCGGATGCCCTGCGTGAAATTGTCTCCTGTTTTTATAATCCACAGGTTGTAGCAGCCACGGCCGCCATGTCAATACATAAACCGAAAAACATTTTGCAGCATATGCAAAATGCAGAATACACATTCGGCATCACACTCCGTCATGCATTCGCGTCTATAAACGGCCTGTACGTAACTCCCGGACCATTTTCGTTTTATAGGCGCGAAATAGTTAATACATTGGGAGGATTCCGCTACGGACATCAGACGGAAGATATGGAAATGGCACTTCGCATTCAGCGTGCGGGTTATGAAATTGAGAACGCACCGCGCGCTCGCGTATATACAAAGGCGCCGTCAACGATTGCAAAACTTATAAACCAACGCACACGCTGGATAAGCGGTTTCCTGCGTAATATTCTCGGCGAATATCGCGATCTTATCGGAAATCGTAATCACGGAGTACTAGGAATGCTCGTACTGCCAAGCGCGATTCTCTCGGTAGCGAGCGGGATTTTATTGTTCGGATTAATGCTCTTTTTGTTCGCGCGGAATACCGTTACGGCCCTTGAAGTTCGCGAAGGTATTCCGTTATCTTACGCATTTCTGCCTCATGGAACGCTTGACTGGTTTTATCTGCCTATAGGTTTTTATACGCTTCTCGCGATTATCGTCTTGTTGACATCAATAATTCTAATAGCTATCGGCCGAAATATCTCCAAGACAACGGGCGGAATCTTTATCGGTTTAATTTCATATACATTCTTGTACGGCCTCATAACTCCATTCTGGCTGTTTCGTGCGGCTAGCGACGTGGCGATAGGCAAGCGTAGAAGTTGGCGGTACTGATATTATATGTCGCTTGTCGCCAGAAACGCACTTATAGCATTATTTATAACGATAGCCATTTCTGGTACCGTTGCATATGCAATCAATTATTTGAACAACGCGCGCGTATCTGAACTTTCCGCAATAGAAGAACAACTTTCAATTGATTCCCTCTCTCTGGAGACTCAATTTTCGCTTCTTGAATCTGCTCCGTGCGACAGCAATGCTTCTTCCGTTACATTGACCACCGAACTCGCCGACTTCGGCAACCGCCTATCATACGCAGAGAACCAGCTCGGAAGCGATAACTCGCAGGTGATACGGCTAAAAGAGAGATACTCTCTTCTTGAAATCCGCGATTATCTCATCACAAAACAGCTTGCACAGGTCTGTAGAACGAAGCCGGTAACGGTCCTCTATTTCTATAGCAATGCCGGTGACTGTGCCGACTGCGACAAGGCTGGTTACGCGCTTTCCTATCTGCGCGATACATACCCTGCGCTTCGCGTATATTCATTTGATTACAATCTTGACCTCGGCGCACTGAAAACATTTATAGCCGTCACTAAGGTGAGGAGTGACCTGCCTGCCTTTATAATTAACGGCAAACATTACTACGGATTTACTTCGCTTGAAGACTTGGAGAAGCAATTCCCGAAGGGCGCTCTCGCGACAACAACTGCAACGACTACGAGACTTTGAGCCGCCTGTCAGATTCGAACTGACCACATCCACTTTACAAAAGTGGCGCTCTACCAAATGAGCTAAGGCGGCTAACTTTCACTTTATATCAGTTATTTCAGGATGTGTCGCGTTCAGGCTACCTTTGAAGTCTGAAAGCGTTTTTACGAACTCTCTGGCGGTCTCGCGCGGAGCTTCGTCAACGATGGGGTGTGTGCGAAGACGCCGTACGAGGTTTGTAAGGAGACGTTCAACCAAACGTACTGCAATCAGAGAGAAATGCACAATATCGTGTCCAATGCGTCCTATAAGATGATGTACTTCGTCGCGAAGGAATTCACCGAGATTAACATTCTCTACGATAAATTCAGTGCGTTCAACGATACGGTCAAGACGCTCTCGCTGTAGCGCGAAGAAACGAACTCCGCGTCGCGTCTCATAACTCGTTAATACGAAGAACCCAACGAGAAGCAGAAGTGAAACGAGAATAAAAACAATGTACATAAGAACGGTTAGCGGGAAGAGAGACGCACGAACTGCGTAACTTCAACGCGTTCGCCGAACTTCTGTGTCGCTTCATTCAGAAGATTATTCATCGTCTTGTCGGTATCCTTTATGAACGCTTGTTCTAATAATTCTTCAGTATTCTCCGGATCCATAGCGGCAACCTGCATCGCGAGCTCGCGCGCGAATGCCGTAAATTCAGGATTCTTAGCGACAAAGTCGGTCTCGCAGGAGAGGAGTACCATAGCGCCAATATTCCCATCGTGCGTATAGCTCCCTATCGCGCCGGCCTTGAGATCTCTCCCGACCTTTTTAAGCGCGGACGCGCCTGAATGTTTTTTAAGAATAATCTTCGCCTTAGCGAGATCTCCACCTGCCTCTTCAAGCGCTTTCTTACACAGCATGACGGACACACCGGTCATCTCGCGTAACTCTTTAATGCTTTCAGTCGTAATTTCCATAGTGATTCATAAATAGTAACACGGACGAGGTCACTGTGATTTGTTTTTCTGTGAGTGGCTGCAGTGCCCCGAGCGAACAGAAAAACGAATCACAGTGACCGTAGCTTACGCGGCCTGCCCCTTCAAGAATGCCTCTGTAAGCTCGGAGAGAATCAGTTCAACCGTCTTGCGCGACGTGTCGTTCGCCACTATCGGATACGTTGCATCCTTAATGTTGCAGTCAGAACTCATTACGGCAATTATCGGAATACCGGCATCGTTTGCCTCCTTCACCGCGTGCTTCTCATGCTTCGTGTCCACTATGAGAAGCGCGTCCGGCTTCTTCGTGAGCATGGTGATGCCGTCTAGACGCTCCGTGAGACGCTTTTTCTCGCGACCAATCATCACGAGTTCTAGCTTGGTGTGCTGTTTCGCAAGAGTTATCTCCGCGTCTGGAGCACTCAACTCGGCGAGCCGGTCAATGCGTTTCTTAATCTCGGTCCAGTTAGAGATTGTTCCGCCGAGCCAGCGTGCCGCTACATAAGGAGCGCCGATTTCCTGTGATGCATATTTGACAAGTGCAGAAATTTCCACCTTCCCTCCGACGAAGAGAATCGTCTTCCCTTCTTTAGCCAAGGTTGACATAACTGACTTGGCAGTTTCCAACTGTTCTGTTGTTTTTACCAAATCAATAATCTCCTGTCGTCCTTTTGTACCAACCAAGAACGGTTTCATAGATGGATGCCGACGACTCTTTACCTGCGCGAAATGCGCCCCTGTATCAAAGAGGCGCTTCAGCTCTGCCGTATCTTTCATTTCGGTCATAATGGAGCCACTGTACCCGAATCTTTCTCACTGCGCAAGCGAAGCGCTTCTACGATGTCATCTATATCGCCTGCGAGAAGCTTGGGTAGGTTATGCCACGATTCTTTAAGTCTATGGTCGGTAACTCTGTCTTGAAGATAGTTATAGGTGCGGATTTTCTCGGAGCGGTCGCCTGTGCCTATCTGTGCCTTACGAGCCGCAGCGTGCTTCTTCGCCTCTTCCTCTTCATGCAAGAATTCCAATTTGGCGACAAGAATTTGCATCGCTTTCTCGCGGTTCGCGAGCTGGCTGCGATCGCTTGAAGAGCGCACATCAATGCCGGTCGGCTTATGTATGACCCTGACGGCTGTTTCAACCTTATTTACGTTCTGTCCGCCCGCTCCACCACTTCGGGAGAACTCTATTTCTATATCAGCAGGATTTATTTGTATCTTTGACTTATCGCGAATAGGTAAGACTGCGATAGAGGCTGTGGATGTATGGATGCGCCCCGACTTCTCAGTAAGCGGCACACGCTGGACCCGATGCACGCCGGTCTCGTAACGGAGTGCCTCATACGCGCCTGTGCCCATGATCTCTAGCGTAAGGTCGTCTATGGCGCGCGTCTTCCACCCCTTATGTTCAGCATATTTCTGGTACATCTCTTTAAGGTCGCCAGCGAAGATCCTCGCTTCGTCCCCGCCCGCGCCCGCGCGCAGTTCCATAATGACCGAGTTCGGCGCTACACTCGGATTTTCTTTTTTATCTTTTAATCCGCGCAGATAGTCCGCGTAGTCCATTTTTTAATTATTTCTTTTTAGCGGCGCGCTGTTTGAAGCGCTCAACACGACCTGCCTTGTCCAGTGTGCGGTCTTCACCTGTGTAGAAAGGGTGCGACTTCGAGGAGATTTCTACCGTGAGCTTCGGATACTCCTTACCATCTTCCCACTTCGCCGTCTCGGTTGTGTGAACCGTAGAACCGATAAGAAATTCCGCGCCAGAGGCGAGGTCGTGGAAGACGACTGGACGGTAGCCCGTTGGATGTATATCCTTTTTCATCTTGATGATGATAACACATTAATTGTTCGCGAGGAAGTCTATATTGTTCTGGATAGATTCGGCGAGAGCGAGGACGCTTCTACCATAACCTCTCCCTGCCGTAGCCCACGCGCCACCGGCATAATACTTGGCCGCGGCTCGGGACTCTGCAGTGTAGCCGCCGGCGCCGGCGCCAAGATCGCTCATATAAAGCGACATCGCGATGATGGCGTCCTCGGCCACCCAAGGGTTCGACATCGCGCGTCCGCTTACTGTGGCCGTACGCGCCTCATACGATTTCCACGTTGACGGGATGAACTGTGCAGGACCCATCGCGCCTCCCCAGCCGCCGGCGCTGGCGATGGGGCACGAAACAACTTGACGATGCGGGTCGAAACCGAGTCGAAGCCCCAAATCAATGAACGGCGGCACATCGCGCGTCGGACTCATCACTTTGGCGAATATATTTCCCGAATTCTTGCCAACCCCAGCACCCGTCGCATCGTTCGTGAGATAACACTGTCCTACATTTTTCCCGAGATTTGATTCCTGAGTCAGCACGGCGAGGATGAAGGCGGGGCGGACGCCGGTCTTCGCCTGTGCCTCTTTCGCATACACAAGTGCATCACCGAAGGTAATAGCCCCAGCATCACGTAAGGGGAAAAGCGCAACTCGTATCGCCACAGCTTTCGCCTGTCGGTCTGCGAGGACTTTCTTGTATTCAGTCTCTTGGTTCGTCGTAATCGCGAGGAGTTGTTGCTTAGCCGTTTTGTCGTTCGTAATCTGATTTTTTTGTATTTCTACTTCATACTTCGCATCGGCAGTCTGATTCTGCTTCATCGCCAAATCTGCTTTTTCTACTTCAGTCTGTGCCTTCGTTTCGCGTATGTCGGCAAAAAGATTTTTAAGGTCTGTCTTAATGGAGGTAAATGCGTCTAAGTCGCTGAAGAATTCAGACACGTTCTGCGCGCCGAGAGCGACGCTGACGACGGAATAATCATCAAGCATTTGAGTTTGGCGCAGAATCGCGCCGAGTGACTCCTTCCCGCGTTCTATGCGGCTCGAGAGCTGCCCGATAAACACATTCTTCTTCTGTATCTGCGAAGAGAGTTGTTTAATTGTAATATTTTTCGCATTAATCTGCGCCTGTGCGGCCTTAATCTTGGTGTTTAAGAGTGTGACATCGCCTTTGAGTGTATTCCCCTGAGCTTGCAGATCTTTGACGACTTGGTCGAGTTCTGCTATCTCCTTCTGTAGCTCATCATGCTGTGCCTGGAGGCTGGCGCGCTCTGCGGGTGAGAGACTCTGTGCCTGTGCAGAATGGAGAACGATACCACCGTAAGTGGCTACAAGAACGAGTAAAAGCAAAAAAACCTTACGAACCATCTCTCTAGTATAGCAAAATTACTTCTTCTCTTGGCCGACGCTTTGGTCGGCCCCCCGACCCTCCGGCGTCGGGACTGCCTCCTCATCTTTACCCTTCTTTTCTACTTCAATTGAAGAAATATCTGCAGGAACGGCAACTTCCTCAACTTTTTCTTCAACTACTTCCTGTACGAGAGCGACGACTTCTTCAGCTGGAGTAACGAGCGAGATGCCGATAGGTAGAACGAGGTCGCTCGCGTGTATCTTGTCTCCGAGAGCCTTGAGCGCAGAAATATCCACCACAATGTTGTGTGGGAGATTCATAGGGTCCGCCTCCACTTCCAACTCGTACATAACCTTAACCAAGTTCGCACCCGCCTCCACCGCAGGCGAAACGCCCTCAAATGAGAGCGGAATGGCGACTTCAATATTCTGCCCTTTTGTTACCGCATAGAAGTCAACATGGCGAGGGAGGTTCGTGAGCGGGTCTAGGTCAACTTCGTGGATGAGAGTCGGCAGAGTAGAAGTCGGTCCGTCAAGGCCGGTCAGAGAAACGATGGTCGCCTCGCCTGCTTCGCGCAGAATCTTACCGAACACGCGCGCCGAAAGGGTAATCGGCGTCGCCTCTTGATGCGCGCCGTACACAACTCCAGGAACAGAGCCGGCGCGACGGATTACCGCCGCGCTCGCGCCACCGTCTTTTCGCTTCTCTACCTGTAGCGTCAACATATCGGCCAAGTATGCCGTATCCTCACCTTTTTCGCAAGCATTTGACTGGTATTGGCGGACGCCCGCCATACATCAACAATTATTATTCTTGAATTGAGCCGAATGCTCTCAATTCTAGATTTTCCAAACGGCTTACAATTTTTTTATAATCATAATGTAGCGAGAGAACGTTCGCATTTACCGCCGTAATCTTCTGGTCAAGAATCTTGATTTGTCCCGAGAGCCGTTCATCAAGGTTTTCAATCTGCCCAGATAGGCGCTCATCAAGCTCGTCAATGCGATCATGTACACCGTTGAAGCTCTGCCCAACTTCAGTGAATCCCTCCGCCATCATTCGCGCGAGGTCATCGAGCGTGACATTTTTTGGGACTTTCTGCGTTTTTGCGGCCCGCTTTTTCATAGGTAAAGTATACCACGCGAGTCAAGGCGGGGGTTCAAGAAAGAGCGCCAGATACCTTCGCGAGGCGAGCGAGGAAGGTCGCGCGGGCGGCGGGGACATTTTCTTCCTTCCCCTTCCACACAGCGAGCGCCTCGTCCTGAAGCGCGCGGGCGTACGAGAATGTAAGCGGCCACGGCGCGCCCGAGGAGCGGGTGCGCCGTGTTATCGCCGAGAGATTCTCGGTCGCTTGGTCTGGTGTCTGCCCGCCGGAGAGGAATACGATGCCGGCTATCTGCGTCGGAACATTCTCCATAAGTACCGCGAGCGTATCTTCGGCGACTTCTTCAGGTGTGTCCTTCTTCGCGTTCTCGCTTCCGGAAAGAATCATTGCTATTTTCAAAATGAGGCTCGCGCGGTCTACAGAATGTTCGGCGAGTACTGAAAAAAGCGTCTGCAACATTTCTCCAGTCACAGCGCGGGTACTGGCCCTACTGTGTTTGCCGTTCATCAGCACTTCAGGTTCAAGAATAGGCACAAGGCCGGCAGACTGTGCCTCCTTCGCATAGCTCGCGAGACGCTTCATATTCTCGTGTATGGCTTGGGCCGATGGGAGAGTATCACCGTCAATATTAATGACTCCGCGCCACTTTGTGAAAACGGCGCCCTGCTTCTTATATTCTTCAAGCCGTTCTGTAAGGCCGATAAGGCCGTTCGTGATTAGCTCGTTCGGGCTTTCTGGAAATGGTTCAGTCCCGAGGTCTACCTTCACCCCCGGCATAATTCCGCGCGCAAGAAGCGACTTAGTAAATAAGTTTTTATCGTCACCTTTTTCAAGAAGAGAATCTGAAAAGAGAATGACGCCGGCGAGATATTTTTCAATACCTTCCGTGCCGATGAAAAGGTCGCGAAACTGCCGGCGCGACTCCGCGCCGGCTCCGATGCCGTAATCGGCGAGGCGCGCAGTCGCCGTGTGCACGCTCTCGTCCGCGGCGAGAAGCCCTTTACCGTGTAAAAAAAGCGAACGTGCAATCGCGACAAGGTCAGTCATACGTTAAGTATAACCCTTTATACTTTATACTTCATACCTTATACTCTATATCATGGATTTCATTGCTATCGGCGACACGGTCGTTGATGAATTTATTAAGCTGAAGGAAGCGCACGTCTCCTGTGATGTGAATCACGAGAACTGCACTATCGGAATGAAATGGGGAGACAAGATTCCATACGACTCTTCAATACTCGTACCGGCGGTGGGGAACGCGGCGAACGCCGTAGTCAGCGCTGCGCGTCTCGGCCTCTCTACTGGATTCATTTCAAACGTGGGGAATGACCGTTTCGGAGAAGAAATTCTTGCCGTCTTCGCTCGTGAAGGCGTGGATACGAAGTATGTCGCGGTGAACGATGGTATACCGACGAATCACCATTACGTACTCTCCTACGAAGCAGAGAGAACTATTCTCATTCGGCATGAAGCGTATCCGTATTTAATTCCAGAAGGACTTACTCCGCCGAAATGGCTCTACCTCTCATCAGTCGGCGAACATTCCGAAACATTCCACACAGAACTCGCGAAGTGGCTTCGTGAGCATCCGGAGACGAAGCTCGCCTTCCAGCCAGGCACGTTCCAGATAAAAATGGGTAGAGAGAAGCTCGCTGGGCTCTACGCGGTGACAGAAGTTGTAGCAGTGAACAAAGAAGAGGCAGAGAGAATTCTGGAGCTCGGCAAAACGGATATAAAAGAATTGCTTGAAAAAATGCGTGCGCTCGGGCCAAGAATTGCTCTCATCACAGACGGCCCCTCTGGTGCATATGTATCTGACGGAAATGAAATGTTGAAAGTGCCGATGTATCCCGACCCCTCGCCGCCATTAAACCGCACTGGCGCCGGCGATGCGACGACCTCCACATTCGTCGTCGCGCTCGCGCTCGGAAAGTCGCTCTCCGAGGCGCTCCTATGGGGGCCGATAAACTCAATGTCGGTGGTCCAACATGTCGGCGCACAGAAAGGACTCCTCTCGCGCGAAAAGATAGAAGAATACATCGCGAACGCTCACACAGAGTATGCGGTCACCTCACTGGTTTAGAATCGACTGCTGAAGGGGAGCGTACTCTGCTTCGGACCCGTCGAATGTAGCAGAGAGCGTATCAGAGTACGCGATGTTCACGATGAGCCACACAGCACTCGCGCCGGCAATGGTGATAATCAGCGTCGCGAAGTAGGAGTTTATTCTGTCTTTCATACTTGTATTATACACGCACGAACTCCCGTACAGCGTCTTCTATGTGTAGAGCATCCAGTCCATAGTGTTTAAGAAGTTCTTCGGGAGAGCCCGACTGCCCGAATCGGTCTTGTATGCCGAGACGGCGTATCGGCACGGGATGATTTTCTGAAAGAAATTCGGCGACGGCGCTCCCGAAGCCTCCGGCTGTCTGGTGCTCTTCAATCGTTATTACACGGCCCGCGCGCCTCGCCGCCGCGAGCACCGCATCTCTGTCAAGAGGCTTAACCGTCGGGCAGTGGAGCACGAGGGTTTCTATACCGTCTCCGGCGAGTACATTGGCCGCTTCTAGCGCCGTATAGCTCAACGAGCCGGTTGAGATAATCGCGACTTTTGGTGCATCTCCGCCAGCCGGCGGATCCCAGAGCATAAGCGCCTTACCTATCTGAAACGGCGTTTCGGATGTTGTGAAAACAGGAGTGTTCGCGCGCCCGAATCTCAGATATACCGGCCCGTCCGTCTGCGCCGAAGCGACCACCGCCTTCCACGCTTCCTCTGAATCGGCAGGCACTATGACCGTCATACCTGGCAACATTCGCATCATCCCGATATCCTCTAACATCTGATGAGTCGCGCCGTCCGGCCCGACAGACACACCAGCATGCATTCCGCATATCTTAACCGGCACATTATTGAGCGCGATGGTTGTGCGAATATGTTCATAATTACGACCGGGACTGAAGACTGCATAACTCGCGATGAACGGTATCTTACCTGCACCCGCCATTCCGGACGCGACTCCTGCCATATTCTGTTCGGCAACTCCCATTTCTATAAAACGCTCTGGAAATTCTTTTTGGAACAATTCGGCGCGTGTGCTCTCGGCGAGGTCCGCGCAGAGTACGACGACTCGCGAGTCTGCCTTACCCGCTTCTATGACGCCGTGTCCGAACCCGTCGCGCGTAGACGCCGTCTTAATTTCGGTGGAGAAGACATTTTCTGTGAGTTTGGCATTTTCGTTAAGCATAATCGTGTGATATTTTACCGCCGAGCGTACGCAGTTCTTTCAAAAATCGCTTCCCTTCTTCCTTAGTCGGTGGCTTACCGTGCCAGCGATAATCAAACTCTATTTCAGGCACCCCTTTGCCGGGAATCGTGTGGGCTATGATAATAGTCGGCTTTTCATAAATAGCTTTTGCCTCGTCAACGGCGGCAATGAAGGCGGGAATATCGTTTCCGTTTACTTCAAGCACATGCCAATTAAATGCGCGATACTTATCCGCGAGAGGCTCCAGAGGCATCACGTCTTCGGTCATTCCGTCTATCTGGATATTGTTTCTGTCCATCACTGCCGTCAGGTTGGAGAGCTTATATTTACCGGCGAACATTGCCGCCTCCCACGTACTACCCTCCTCCTGTTCGCCGTCGCTCATCAGGCAGTAAATACGAGGTTTCAGCTTGCTGCTTGCAGGTTGCAGGTTTTTAAAGGCGTATGCCATTCCGGAAGCCTGCGAGAGGCCCTCGCCGAGTGGACCGGAAGTCGTTTCTAGGCCGGGCAGTTTAAGTCGTTCAGGGTGTCCCTGCAAACGCGAACCGAATTTACGCAACGTCAAACATTCTTCAATCGGAAAGTATCCCGCGTGCGCCATCGTTGCGTAAAGCACCGGACAAATATGACCGTTAGAGAGTATCAGACGGTCGCGCTCTTCCCACTGCGGATTGCCGGGCTTGTGCGCGAGAATATGAAAATAAAACGCGGTGAATATGTCAGCCATGCCCAAGGGGCCAGCTGTGTGTCCGCTCCCCGCAGAGACGAGCATATTGATAAGCGTCTCGCGAATCTTCTCCGCCTGTGTATCAAGCGCGATTTTCTGTTCTTCTGTAATCATCATTCTTTTTATTATACGCCATACGGGCTCTGAAGTGCTTCAAGATCGGCAAAGACGCTGTCCGGGTCGTGCGCTTTCAGAAGTACTGAACCGACAACGAGATTGGAGACGCCGAGCGCGACGAGTTTTTTTGCGCTCGGAAGCGAGACTCCTCCATCAACCTGCACGGGAATCTGCGGATTCCGACTACGAAATACGCGTATCTTTTCAAACACGCGTCGGTCAAAAGGCTGTCCTTGAAGGCCTATACGCGCAATGCCCATAAACTGCACATACTCCACTTCGCCAAGGAACGGCTCTATAAGAGCGAGGTCGCTCGCGAGATTAATAGCGATGCCGAATGAGATGAGACCTGAAGCGAATCCGTCGCCGGCTCCGTAACGACGGCGCGCCGACGCGAGGAGCCGGCCGAGGTCGGTCGTACTCTCTGCGTGGAAGGTGAGTCGCGTGGCGCCCTGCGCCAGCCACGCTTCAGCCATCACCTCGGCATTGGTGCACATTAAATCAATCTCGTATGTGAAGCGGTCAAGATGCGGGAGCATCTCTCCGCGATCTACCATATTCTGGAATTCTTTAGGTGCGGTATAGGGCCATGAGGCAGGAGAGGCGAACCTGCCGTCAACAACATCTATCTGAACACGACTAACGGAATTAATTCTGGTGAGCAAAGCGAGCTTCTCCTCGAGGTCTGTACGCGAGGTCGGTAGCACTGCCGGAACGATGAGTCCCATGCTTTAATTCTAGCACCTAAAATTTGGCGAGGCGACGGGCGTGGCGCGGCGAGTCTGAAAACGGTGTTTCTAAGAATATGCGTACCGCTAGGTCGGCCTCCTCTACTGAGACGAACCGCGCGCCGAGCGAGAGAATATTCGCGTCATTATGTTCTTGGGCGAGGCGCACAAGTTCTAACGAGCCTCCGTAAAAGACTGCGGCGCGGACGCCTTTGATACGATTCGCTGCCATCGCTTCGCCCTGTCCCGAACCACCGATGATAATCCCACGCGCATCATGAGTCGCAGCCACCTTTTCGGCACATGGGGTGATAAAGTCTGGATAGTCGTCGTCTGGATTAAGGGTAAACGCACCCATATCTTCGACCTCGTGCCCAAGCGTACGACAGTGCTCAACAAGCGCGTTCTTAAGAGCGAACCCTGCGTGGTCTGAGGCAATAAATATATGCATTTTAATTCTGCGTCGAATCCGCACCCGTTTCTGCACTGGCAGAAACTGGTGACGGATTCGACATGATTGCCGTGGATGCGGCAATCACGTGCCGAACGAGAGACTCGGCATATCCCATCTCGTTATCATACCAAGAGAGAACCTTAACGAGGTTTCCGTCCACTACGCGCGTCATGCTCAAATCGGCAATTGAGGCGCACGGCTCTCCGACAATGTCACTGGAGACTAACTCTTCGTCTGTGGTCGCGAAGATTCCCGCCCAGCGTGGCGCGTACGCGGCATTACGCAGTATCTCGTTTACCTCCTCTCTTGTCGTAGAACGCTTCGCGATAAATGTGATATCAGCGATAGACCCGGCCGCCACAGGCACACGGAGCGCGATGCCGTCGAACTTTCCCGCGAGTTGTGGATACGCTTCAGTGACCGCGAGCGCGGCGCCGGTCGCGGTCGGCACGATATTCATCGCTCCGGCTCTCCCCTCCCGTTTATCTTTTCTGGAGGGGCCATCCACGATAGACTGGCTCGCCGTGTACGCGTGCGCCGTAGAGAGCACCGCCTTTTCAATCCCTATCGCCTCGTCAAGAATGGCAATGACCGGGCTTGCGGCGTTGGTGGTGCAGGAAGCGTTTGAAGACATCTGACAGGTCGCGAGCTTCTCTTCGTTAACGCCCATCAGAATAGTTTCTCCGCCATCGCCCTTCGAAGGGGCTGTGATTATCACCCGCTTCGCGCCGGCGGTTATGTGCGCCTGCGCCTTATCGTATTCGGTAAAGAAACCGGTGGACTCAATAACAATGTCAATATTCAAATCTCTCCACGGCAGTTTGCTCGGGTCCTTTTCAGAAAAAAACTTCACTCCCTTCCCGTCTATAATTAACTGCCCACTGCCCACTGCCACCTGCCCACTAAATCTTCCGTACACAGTGTCGTAGGTGAGCAGATATGCAAGATTCTCCAGAGAGCCGAGATCGTTCACAGCGACTACTTCGACCCCACGCCCCTGCGAGAGCCGAGCGAACGCCCTGCCTATCCTCCCGAACCCGTTAATCGCGACGCGAATAGCCATATCAAATTATTTAGATAAACAATATAAGAAGTATAGCACTAGCTAAGGTGCGGGTTCGGGTGCTGGAGCTGGTTCAGGAGCGGGAGCGGGAGCGACGACGGTGACGAGGCGGGAGACGCTTCCCGAGTTGCCCGCTATATCAGTCGCGGTGTAGGTGAGGGAGTAGGGGCCGGCGATGGCGGTATCTACCGCGCCCGTGACGACAATATTCGCGGTGATATCGCCGTCAACAGCATCAACGGCAGTCGCGCCCAGGTCGGTGAAGGTGCTCCCTACCACTATCTGCATCGCGGCATCGCCAATGAGCGTCACCACAGGTGCTGTTGTATCAGAAGTTGGTGATGTTGAAGTAGAAGTTGAAGGTGCGGGTGCTGGGGCGGGTGCTGGGGCGGGTGCTGGTGCTGGAGTTGTGGTTGTGGTTGTGATTGTGGTTGTGGAGGGAGTGGATGTGGCGAGCTGACCCTCCGTTTGGACGAGGAAGTAGTCAAAGGAGACATCGGGGATTTGTGCAGAAGAGAGTACGACGCGGAAGGAGCCTGTGACTTTGTCGCTCACCCACCAGCTACCGTTGACCGACGAATTGAAAGTGACGAAGACTTTTGTAGAAGGCAGTACGAGAGAATTGTTGACTTGGGCCACGGTGTTCCCTGCCACAATACTGACGGAGCCTGCGGAGGAAGTACCGTCCGCATCCGAGCTCGCCACCAGTTGTCGGAATACCAGAGTATTGAACTGTGCGATGCCCTTCTGGATAAGCACACCGAGACCCTCCAGCGCGCTCGCGAGTGTAGAAGAGCCAAGAGCGAACGGCGTTCCGCTCGCGGAGCTTATCGCCCCACTTTCCAAGGACATCATGCGCGTTTCAAGCGAGGTGACACGGGTGTTCATCGTGTCAAACTTGGCGGCCAAGGCCTGCACACCCGAGAGTGTGAAGGTCGCGAGCTTGTAGAGGTCTACACCCTTGCCGTCTGCCGACAAAATCTCTGGCGCAATAGTCTGCGCATCCTCCGCGATGAAGCCGAGGCGGAGCGGATCGTTTTGGTCTTCAATCGCGTAGCGGTAGGTGGCGACTTTCAGATTCACGAGCTGGTTCAGCGAATCCTCGGTGGAGCTGGCGTTCAGATAGCTGATATCTGTCTTGGCGTTTCTGGTAGAGGTGTTCACAAAGGCGATGGCGCCGATATCGCCCACCACATCAAGGGTGTGATTCGGGGTCGTGGTGCCGATGCCGATGTTACCAACACTGTCTATATAGAGAGCGGGTGTGGTTGTCGGGGCGTTCGTTCCATCAAACGCTTGCGTGCGTCCGTAGAGTTCTTGGAGAGCTTTCACCGTATATGACAGGACCGCATTCGAATCCCACGAGTAGTAACCGTCGCTGGTCGTTCCCACCGCTTCGGGTATATATAGGAGCGAGTCTTGGGCGATAAAGCCCGCGCGAACGGTGGACGATGCGTCATTGTTGAATATGTAATCTGCAGGTTTCAGCGACAAAATCTTTTGGAGCGCGCCGTCGGGCAGGTATGCGATGCTGTGCTTGAGACGTGCATCCGAACTGCACAAGCCGAGATATCCGTTCAGACAAACCGTGCTTCCTCCGACCGAAGTGCTAGGAATATACAGTTGTGCATCCGTACGGATAGCCCCAGTCACGTCCAGTTTGTACGTCGGCGTCATTCCGATGCCGACGTTGAATCCGAAATATGCATTACCGGTTGCGCCACTTACCGTCATAATCGTGGGAGAGCCCAAAGAATTTTGGAGTTGGAGAAGGTCGGCAGTTTGGCTGTCGGCGTTTTTTACAATGAAACCAACTTGCGACGCGGTACTGTTTACAACGCTCAACTGGCCCATTGGACTCGTCGTCCCGATGCCGACGTTGCCTCCGCTTAAAATTGTCATCCGCACCGCGTTAGATGTTCTAAGCTGCACATCATGAGCCGAATCTGTCCCGATTCTAAATGCGGTAAAATCACTAGCGCCAATATAATTAAACCCTAGGCCAGCGCTCATTACTTCTGTACCAGTTTGCGCCCCAGCAGAATTCATGTCCCCCGAGAACACTAATTGAGGTTCACCGCCTTGTAAAATTACATGATTTTGACTTACATTTTGTCCAAAAATTCCAGTCGGTGTAAACGCAGCACCTTTCAATAGATGTAACAATGTACTTGGCCCCGTCGTCCCGATGCCGACGTTGCCGCTGCTGTCTATTCTTACACGTTCAAGAGCCTGAAAGTTGCTTCCGGGCGACGTCAAAAACGCAAGCTGTCCCGCGAAGTATTGATTAGTGGTTCTGGCCCCGTGTATTCCCGTAATGGCGGAGCTGACATAACTGTTACCTGCTCCCGTCACGGCCGAAAAGCCCAAACCTGACATAACTCCCTCCGCTGCATTAGTGTTCCGCAGCGCAAGCAACGGCGTTTCGCCGCCCACCGCGGTCGCGGAATCGCTGGCGGCCACCTGCAAACGGGCCTGATTTCCCGTACCGTGAAAATCAACAAGCCCCGTCGTCCCGATGCCGACGTTGCCGGCTTGAGTCACGACGAGGTCGGTACGGGTGGAGGAGCCGACAACAAACGAAGGGACTCCTGAAGCAAGTGAACTTGAATCCACCGAGAGCCGTGCCCACGGGGTGGTGGTCCCGATGCCGACGTTGCC
>CALRBA010000007.1 GCA_943353835.1 Candidatus Nomurabacteria bacterium
TCCTGCAGGTTGTGTCCCTCGCCAGGAATGTAAGCTGTTACTTCCATACCATTGGTGAGGCGCACGCGAGCGATCTTACGAATAGCAGAGTTCGGTTTACGAGGAGTCTTTGTCGTCACTTTCGTACACACGCCTCGCTTGAACGGAGATGGGTAAAATGTCGGTCGATTCTTGAGTGCATTAAAACCGCGAGCGAGCGCAGGCTTACTCGTCTTAGACGATTTGTTCTTGCGTCCTCTCTTGGACAGCTGATTGATGGTGGACATTTAGATTTAGAAAACCCGCACGCGCGGGATGTCTGCACTATATATAAGTACACGCCGAAATGCAAACTTATTCAACCGGCTCACGGTACGGGTCGGCAGAATACGGAGTAATCGGAACAGATGGGACAACTGGTTCCGGTTTTGGAGGAGGTGTCGGCAGAGGTGGTGGCATAGCACCCGGTAGATTTTCCGGCAGTATAGTTCGCAGTGCTTGTCGCAGAGGAGTTTCCGTAGTAGGCGAACTTACACCCTGCACCTTATTAATTATATCTAAATGCGCCGCGCCCTCCGTAGCTTTCAGCGAAGGAGAGGGTTCTTCATGGTCCTCAAGTAACTTAGGACTTACGATAGTCTGACTTATAATTTGCGGTTTTGGTTGTACAGGGTTGATAGGAGGAGGAATCTTGTTCTGCAAATTAAAATATTTTTTTGGCGGGACATATCTCGGCACCGAGGCTAGCGTCTGCGCCGGGCGCGGCCCCACTACGCCATAGGCTTCGACGGGGCGCGGTGGTAAATTCGGATTCGCTGGAATAATAGTGGTGAGCTGTGGTAAAACTGCCGGACGCGCCGTGCCCTGCGCCGTGCCCTGCGTAGTCCGCCAGCTGGCGGACGAAGCAGGGGCGGCTTGCGGTTGCGGACCTTTCCTCATCTCCCCCCTTAGCGGCACAAAAATTTGGGCATTTACGTCCTGCACAATGCCGTTCACTGTTTGCTGGTCCAGTCGCGCCTCTTCAGCGAGAGTTTTTGTAAACTCTGTTGGGTCTTTAAGTCCGAGCAATAATAAAATTACCTCGCGCTCAACAATCGCGCCTTGGTCAACATGAAGCCGATACTTTTGCATCAAGTTCTTCGCAACAACTTCTACTTTCCCACTCGCGAAAAAAGCTCGTATTGGCGCAGGAACTTCTTTCATCAGTTCTTTGATGTCGTTCTCTAGTGTTGAATCAAAAGGTGTGTCCATAGGTGATTGTTATGGTGTTGTGGCTCCGCCAGCTGGCGGAGGCATCGGCGCTGGAGTTGGCGTTGTGCCTGAGGTAGCTGCATATTTTTTGGCAAGCTCCATTATATTTTCTACATCTTTTTGTTCCTTTGACTTTCCTGCGCTTTTCCTGATATTTTCCGCAGCTTTTGAATTTCTATACATTCCTCCCCACGGCATCTTTTCAAGCATTTCCGCATACTCAACCTGCGGAGCTTTTTTGGTGTCCGAAATGAATTTCTCCTTCCCCGCAATCTCTGTATTGTTTTCATTTACCTTTCTGTCGTGTTCTTTTTTCAGATCGTCGCGCTCTTTATTTTGTTTTTCGCGTATCTGCTGTCTATCAAGAAGTGAGTTGTTGAATGCGAGCTGTGCATCCCTAATTTTATTAGGATCTCCAGTGGCTTCAGCAGCCTTGAGATTTTTACGCTTTTGATCAATATCAGCATTAGTGGAGAGTAGATTTGGATCTGTTGAATGTTTTGTATTGAGTTCCTTCATTTCTTTATCATTTCCCGCCTTAATATCATCTCCTAATTTTTTCAATGCTTTTATTAGATCCTCCTCCGTCTTAATCTTTTTTTCGTCATCTTTCGATATTGTAAGGGTTGCGTCATAATCCTCGCGCCCCTTTATTGCATCTTTTTCCCATTGGCGATATCCGCCCTTTTGCGCTTCTCCGGCATCAATACCAATTCCTTTCAAACCGCCAAATGCCTTGGCACCACGTATGTCAAAACTAGCTTTTGCTCCAACGCCAACAAGACCTTGGGCGGCACGCCCCAATATTGGCTTGTTTCTTGCCCACTTGCTGGATTCAATTTTTTGCGAAAGTCGTTGCATGCTCAAACCAGCTGTATTACGCATACCCCACGCGGTGGCACCAAAGGATAGTTTGCCGGCGAGGGCTGACGCGCCGGCGGCACCGACGGCGGACATTTTTTTAGAAATGATGACGACGGCGAGTAGGAGCCCCATCGCGATAAGGAATGAGATAAGTGTCCTCGCGAACGAATCAATGTTATTAGAAAGAGTACCAGTCCAACTGATGGCGCCTAAGCCGGTAAGGAATTTGGTGTCTGTGATAACTCGGAGTGCTATATAGAGTAGGAGTAGTAGTACAGGCGCGGTGATGGTCTGCTCAAAAAGAGCTTTCCACCATTTATCCGCTGTTCCCTTAAGCTGTGGTACGGCGAGACCGGCAAAGCCGATAGGCGCGATAATTATTAAGAAAAGAAGAATAACGAAACGCGCGATAAGGATGAAGGCAAGCGCGAACAGCACGAACGCTGCCACGAGGAAGAGAATGATAGACATGAAACCGATTGTCCAGGAGTTCTCAAGTAAATCCTCTGCTCCTCCTTTAGCATTATTATTTTTTACATCTCCATAAATAGTCATTAGTCCTAAACTGGACATAATCTTGTTTGATATGCCTTCGTTGTTAATTCCGGTCAGCCTGCCTGCCGATATTTTCGTTCCTGCAGGCTGACCGCCGTTTATCTGCGTATAAAATTGCGTTGCGAATAAATTCCCTGTGTCTATCACCGCTTCTGATAAGAAGAGTGAGAAATTGAGAAAGACGGCGGCAACGAGAAGCATCGGAAGCATTTTCTTTCCATAACCCATTCGCTCGGTATTTAGAATGATAGAAATACCGATGGCGAGGAAACCGAAAATAATCACGATGTTGCCGATATCACGCATAATCTGCCAAGTTATGCCGACAGCGGATAGGTCTTTCACATAACTTCCCATAGTTACAACCGTGTAGAACACCGCATAGTCCAATGTAATAATTGCAACTCCGAGAAGCCACGCGAAGAGTTGCGCGATGTAGGCCATAATGCCGTTAAGGGTAGCTTTTGGCGTCGTTGGTGGTCCTAATTTGTCATTGTTTGTGGTTTTTTCTGCGGCTGGGTCGGCTACTGTAGTCGGGTCATAATTTGTTCCACTCCCCTGACAGACATAACCGCCAAACTCACTTGCTACGACACATGTTCCATACGAACCATCAGCGGTTGAACAAGGACTCCCTGCCACATCAGCAGCAGTCTCGTTGCAGGTCTGCGCATGCACGGCGGGCGCTGCGCCCGTCGCGCTTATGACGAGCACGAGAGTGATGAACAATGTTGAAAGAAATCGCCTCATATTATTCACTTGCTGGCGCGGTACAGACCGAGCTCTTGAGCGCTACCGCGTTTGTAGCTATGAGCGACATCCGGTCTATGATTGACCCCCCGGCGACAGTGAGCGAGCCAGCGGGGATTGCTGTTGCCGTATTGAAGGATTCAATCTCTATTAGCACGTCACCAAAATCAGCGTCCGTAGGTGGCATAGTCTGGAGCGTCTGCAGATCAGCGAGATATACGCCACTCGACGTATCAATGCCTGAGTTCAAATTGCTTTGTATTTTTTGCACCATAGCGCGTGCGTTACTTATGGCGACTGCCGCGGCATCTGCTCTGACAAGTATTGGGGCGATTTGAGTGATAATCGCCGAACGTGCAGCGACGGCCTGTGCCGCACTCGCGCTCAAGAAGCTTGAGTTGTCCGTCTGTGTATTCGCGGCAAAAGTACAGAAGCTCGCGAGGCTCGCAACAGTCGTTGACGCTGAATTCGCCGCCGAACGAAGAGTATTCCACGATGATTCGTACCGAGCTACGCGATTCAACATATCCGGTCCAGACACTGAGAGTGTCGCCGCATTCTGATATACGGTAGACGGAGTAACGCCCAAATACCCAGGCGACTGATACTGCAGGAGGCGAGAAGTTGGATTGGTAGCGGAGTTCTGCCCGACGCCGAATAAGCCTCCTGAGTTAGACCCGCCTAGGATGTCTGAAGCGAACATCACTGTACCAGCCACGGTCCCAACGTTACTTAGAATACCCCCGATACTGCCAAGAATGCCATTAACCTCCTTCGCCATCTGACCCATCTGGACCAGCTTGTCCTGCGTACCGCCGAGCACCTTATCGAGAGTCTCTTTAATCGTTGAGCCGGGAGTCTGGACCTTTCCCGGCGTGCCGTCTTTGTTGTAGCAGGCATCGCCGGGAGCTATACCCTTCGCAGATGATGCTGTTGGCGTCGCCCCTGTTACAATTCCGTCACTACTGCCGTAGCATTGGTTCGTGTCTGAACTTAAGGTCTGGCCACTCGGACATGACACACTGCTCGTGTCGACTGAGGTGTCACTCGCTCCACACCACGAGAGAAACCCCTGACCCCAGTCGAGCGCCGCCTTGCGCGCCGATTGTGCACCTTGGACAACAGAGGCGAGCTGGCTCTGCGAAGCCTGATAGAGCGTGTAGGGGTTATTCTGGGTCTGGGTCGTGAGCGCGAACCACGCGCCGACGCCTCCCTGCGACCAATTGCCAGCTAGAAACGAATTAACATTTGGTGAATACTGCGACAGGGTATTTCTATTCTGGGCGAAGAACCCTGCCGAGCTCGTATTCCAGAGATAATTAGTCCGGAGCGACGAGGTGATAGCAGAAGCGAATGGTGAATTAGAATTCTTGCCGAATTGAACAAAAAAAGCGTTCGCCTGCGTGTCTCCGACTTTCTGCATCATGCCGTTTACGTCCTGCACAAACTGCGGAGCGCCCGTGCCATTTGCCTTACCGATAATGAAATCCAGAACCTTTGCAGTCAATAATTTCATCAAATTTCCCGACATAATAAACGCGAGCGGTTGGAGCACGTAGGTGTTGATTTGTTGCGCGACGTTGGCGGCAGTATTTGTATAGGTAGATATCAAATTCAGCTCATCTTTAATTGCTGAGAACGTGCTTTCTACTGCCGTTATTATTGCATTAGGCCAACCTACAATATCCGCTACAACACTGACAGGTATTGCATGTGCTCTCTGTGGTGCAATCAAAAAAGCCGATGGCGCGACTAGAGTGATTGTTAGAAGTATCGCCAGTGCTGAAGTGAAATGGCGTGTCTTCATGGTTTTTTAGCAGCAGCCTGTTCGTTCGCTATATCCACAACAAGACTAACAAATGATGCTCCGGGAGTCCCGGCCTGCAAAGAAATTCCGGCTATTCTGTATGTCTTGTTGATATTTATAAATGCATCACCCAGTTTAAATATCGCTTGTGGATATTGTTGGAGTGCGAGCATAGCCGCCAATGTGTCTTCATTAACGCGAGCGAAGTCTGAAGTAATCTGGCTTACGCGCATTATCGAGTTAACGAGTAGGAGGTGATCTGCGACAAGCTCCTGTGGAACGCTGAGTACTGAAAGGCCAGCAGCAGAGTCTCTATACGCCTTCGATAGAGAAACGATATGTGATAACGCAGTAACGTCGTTATTCTCTACTGCGCTCTTCAAGTAATTAATTACACTTGTCGTAGCGGTGCTTGTATTTTTCATAAGCACCGCCTCGGCATGTACCGCATACAATTTAAAAGCTTCTGGGCTGGAGTTTGAAATGTTTATGTCTTTTATTGATTTAAAATCAGTAGCGGATGTTATCGCTGAAGAAAGCGAGTTTAATGCCTCGGTCGCGATATTCTGCATATCTGCCTCGGATAAATCAGCCCCGCCGTTCGTTTCTTTAACCGAGAGATAGAGCGTGAAAAAACTTTTTGCGAATGCGGCGGTGAGAGTGTCGTCCGCAGGAGGGGGTGGGAGAGAGCCGTCTTTTGGCATAAAAGATTGCGAGGATGTCGCTATTGAAATATCGGCAATTGCCTTCGGCACGATAAGACCATTGGTTACCGCCTCGCCGTCTGTCATACCTAAATTAAAGGTGTCTGTGATATTTGAAGACGTCCCATAGAGAGCCTCCTCCCAATCGGTTAGGCCGTCGCCATCAGAATCTTTAGTCGCGATGGCCTGTAGAAGCGCAGACTCGGTTGACGCCTGTGCAGAGTTCGGCGATTCAACACTGCGTGCTAGAAGAAATGCACCAACGATGAGCACAACAGACAGAGACGCCGATACGAGAATTCGCCAGTTTTGCAGAATCTGCCTCATAATATACAAGAAGTATACCAGTAGCCCGCGCCCAAAAAGCGGTTATCTACATAATGCAAGCCAAGTCACAAGCGGTACATCCAGTGATTTCTTTGTTTATATAGCATTTGCTATGATGACCGTATGCTTCGCAACTTCGCTATTTACTATGCGGCATTTGCGAGCGGTGCCGCTATTATGGCACTTGAGGTCATTGGTTTGGGGATTCTGGCGCCTTATTTTGGCACGGCGCTTTTAGTAAGCACTAATGTTATCGGTATTGTCTTGATAAGTTTAGCGATTGGATACCGTTTGGGTGGTATATGGGTAGACACACGTCCTCCTAAACTTTTTGAAAAAATATTGGCGGGCGAACGTGGTGTCGGCATGCTACTACTTATAAGCGCGCTCTGGATTGGTCTTGTTTTCCCTTGGCGAGGCATTATAAGCAGTACTATTGGTTGGGCGATTTCTACAAATTCGTTGGGATCTTTTTTTACAACAGCTATACTTTTTGGATTTCCTTGCATTACTTTGGGGATGGTATTGCCTTATCTTATTAAGTTCCGCATACGCGGTGTTATGGTTTCAGGAAAGTTAAGCGGTATTCTCTATGGACTTTCTGCAATCGGAAGCATCTTCGGAACCTTTTTAATAGGATTTCTTATCCTCCCACAATTTCAGTATGGAGTGGCGCTCGCAAGCATCGTAGGAATGCTGATAGTCGGAGCGTTGCTGTTAAAAATACGCTGGCAATATAGCGTAGGCGCAGGAGCTCTTTCTCTTATCTTACTGTTTGGATTTACTCCTGTAGATTTTCTTTTTTATAAGACTCCCATTTTCTCTGACGGAAAAATTAGAAGCGATAAGACCGAATGGAAAAAGCTCGCGGATGAAACAAGCGTCTTTAGTCGTGTACAGGTGTACGAAGGAACTGAGCTCTCATCGCAAAAACCACTCCGATTTATGTCAGTAAACGGCGAGGTTCATTCGACATCCTATCTTGATAGCAACGATCTGGTGTTTAGCTATGCGCGCTATAACCGCCTCGGAGGACATTTTAACCCTGCGGCAAAAAGCGCTCTTTTAATTGGTGGCGGGGCGTATTCATATGCAAATTACTTCCTCACCGACACGCCGTTGTATGCTACTGAAAAGGTCTGGAAGCTCGATGGAAAACTGTATCATAACAGCAAGACTATTACTCTACCTGTTTTATTTTCCTATGACCCACTAAAACTGAATGGTGGGCGCCAATTGGTTTATGAGTCACCTAGCGCGCCGGTTGGCAGGCAAATAGAGGGATTACATAATAATCTTGAAGCGGATAATCAAATACCAGGAAATCACGTTGTAGTGAGAGAAGCAGACATTTTAGACACAGGTTTTAGTGATCCTGCGGGCTATGTACACATCCATGAAACGAAAAATGATGGCACACCGGGTCGTGTAATAAGTCCTGACATACCTCTCAAGGGATATCCGCAACGCCCCCGCTCCATTATTGGAAAAAGTTCGCTTATTTCTGGAGAAAATAAAAATGTCATAGACCAGCTTAATCGTGCGACAAAAGAAGGAGAAGTATTATTCCCGATGCTTCATCGCGATAATGGCAATGGAAAATTCGATGACTTTTTGATTGATGGTTATGAGCAACTTGAAGCACTCGATGTGGTGGAAATTGACCAGCGTACCACTGCACTCGCGGAACAATATTTTCATTTAAATCGCCAGGACCCTCGGCTACGGATTTTCCATGAAGACGGACGAACATATATGAACCGCTCAAAAGACACGTACGATATTATTTATTTGGATGCATTTCGGAGTTTCTATGGCGTACCGTGGCAACTCACAACTATGGAAGCAACAAAAGAAATTTATCGCATATTGAATGCCGACGGTGTTGTGGTCGCCAATGTTCCCGCGGCCTTGGATGGAGAATACAGCAAGTTTTTCCAGGCAGAGTTTAAAACATACCAGGCGGTATTTCCTGAAGTGCGCGCATATGCGGTTTTCTCTCCTGACAAAAAAACAATGGTCCAAAACATTATCCTGGTGGCGTTCAAAAATAAAGAGACAATTCGTGAATCACCGAATGACGACCCAGAAATTAATGACCAATTGACACATCGATGGTTTGGAACGATTGATCCTAAGACTAAAATTTTGACTGATGATTTTGCTCCTACCGATTATTACACGAATACCTTTATGAATTTGCACTCGTTTTAGGAGTGTACAATCCTCTTTATGAGAGAAGGAAAAGAGGCTGTAATACCAAACAAAAGAATAGTTATGCCAAGACCGTAGAGAATGTGTGGGATAGTAAAAAGCGGTATAAGAATATAGCTCGTGCTAAAAACGCCAACGATACTTCCGATGGTTGCAAGCGCATATAAATCACCATGGACCCGAGCAATCGTATCAAGGTTTCTTACAAAGACGCGAATAGAATAGGTAATAAGCGCGCTTAAGAACATCACAGGCATAAAAAATAAAAACATGGAGCCAATGAGTGCGCCGATGCCATAAGAAGTATGAGGGACAACCATACTCAGTATGCTACGAAGTGTTGGGATGAGGATAATACATATACTTGCACTCGCCGTAATCCATAAAAATACCTCTTTTCTTTGAGTGCGGTCTGCAATCATTCCTCCTCCGTAGTACCCCACAGCGCTTCCAGCGAGTGTAACGCCAATCAGTGCGGCCCACACTGATGCAGTGGTTCCTACGTAGGGTCCTAGAATCCGAATTCCCAAAATTTCAAGGGAGAGAATCGTAAACCCAGAAATAAAAAGTAGTGTTTTTGTTACTGTAGTTTGTTCATAAGACATCATAGATACTTATTATACACGCATACGACATTCGCTACGCTTCGATAATCGGTTCTCGCCAACACCGAGTGTTGGCTGGTTATTTGGTCCTACTCAATACAAGCCACTCTTCAAGTGACAGATCTTCTGCCCGGGCTTTTTCGGAGATATTATACCCCTTCGGGTACGACGATGCGCCGCCTGCGAGAAGTCCGGCTTCTGCTAGATTCTTTCGCACATATTTACGTTTGTGGGCGAAGCCCGCGTGGATAAGTTTGAAAAATAATTCTTCCTCAGCACGTGTCTTAAAATTATTTCGGGAGATGTCGCGGATAGTGAGCACCGCCGAATCTACATTGGGCGCTGGCCTGAAGGCTCCACGCGGGACGCTAAATTCGCGTTTTGGTGTGCCGTACGCTTTTACAGAAAGAGATAAAATACTCTCTTTTCCGTCACGCGCAATGATTCTATCGGCGACTTCTTTTTGTACTAATAACGTCATGGAGCTCGGCTGATGCTCTGCTTCCAAAAACATTCTGAATACTTCTCCCGTGAGATAGTACGGGATATTCGCGACGAGCGCATACCCTTTAGGTAGTTTAGAGATAGTAAAAGTGCGGATATCGCTGTGAATGAGTTCGAGCCGAGCGTCGGCTATTTCTTTTGCAAAATCTGATTGCAGTTTTTCAAAAAGCTCTCCGTCGGCTTCAACAGCAACAACCCTCAAAGCCAGTTTCAAGAGTTCACGCGTGAGCATCCCAGTCCCTGGACCGACCTCGAGCACAACAGAATTTTTGTCCACACCAGACACAAGCACAATCCTCTCCGCGATGCGTGCATGCATCAAGAAGTTCTGTCCTAGTGATTTCCTTGCCCTGAATGAAGTTGAAGGGTTAGCATGCATATTTTATCGATACAAATCGTGATCGTCTATATCCAAAAACGTGACTTCATCATTGTTCTCAAAAACAAAAAGGATTCTGTATTTCTGTGTAATAGAGAACGCCCAATAACCTTTTAACTTGCCGCCCAATTTGTGAGTTTCAAGACGCGAATCAAAACAGTCGGCACGAAACAGCGCTTCTCGTTCTCGCACCTGTTGTTTTATATTTTTTGAAAACTTTTTATATGCCCGATTGAAGTGCTTTGTATAATAGACTCGCGAGATTCGCATACGTTATGTCAAATTTGAGAGGCTTCCGTCGAGTTCCTGTATAGTCCCAGCACGCCGTTCGCGCTCATATGCCAGTACCGCACGCAAGGCACGTGCTTCTCCTGTAGGAGATAGGGTAAGAGTTGGTACGTCTAAAAGACCTATCTCAACAAACTGCGCAGCTATAGTGGCGCGCGGTGTCTGTTCACGCTTGGCGCGGGCGCGGAGCGCCCGCGCCGTTGATGGCGCGAGAGTTATCAAGATGCGTTCCTTAGTTGTAGCCATATATCAAAAGTGTATCACCTTCTGCTCGTGATGCAACTCAGTCTCATCATAGAGCATTAGCGAGCCGTCTATATCGGCGAGAAACGAGGATGGGATTGCAACGGAGTCACTACCGTAAATCTTACGTATGCGCGCGAGTGTCAAATACAGCCTATCTTTCGCGCGGGTCATCGCTACATAAAAAAGTCTTCTCTCCTCCTCTTCGTCTCTATCTTTTTCATTCATATTTGCATGCGGAAAGAGACCTTCCTCCATACCGCTGACAAAAACAGTGTTGAATTCTAACCCTTTCGCCGCGTGCACGGTCATCAGCGTAACGCCTGTCTTTTCTCCTTGGTCCATCTCGTCCTGGTCGCTGGCGAGAGCCGCTTCAGCGAGAAATAGGGCTATACTTTCTTTGCCGATGAGATGGTCATATCGAGCAGCAACTGATGCGAGTTCCTCAATGTTTTCAAATCGTTCTCTGTCCTCTTCACTCCCATCGTCAAAAAGCACTTTCTTCATACCACTCTTTTCTATAACGAGCTTCACGAATTCAGACGGTTTAAGAGCGAGTGCAGACTGCGAGAGTTCTTGAATCACTCGTTCAAAAGCCTCAACTTTAGCGAGTTCGCCGGCGCGCAGATGTGCGCGCCCTCCTGCAACGAGCTTACCGAGCGTTACCTTACCGATACCACGAGGCGGTGAGGATGCTGCGCGCATTTTATCCGCTTCCCTTGATGAGTCCATCGCGAGTCGCATCCATGCGAGCGCGTCCTTAACCTCCTTACGAGCGAAGAACCGCGTGCCGAGAACTTTGTGCGGCACACCCGCGCGGAGCATTCCTTCTTCCAGAGCACGCGATTGGAAATTGGTACGGAAAAGAATCGCAATTCCCTCTGGTTTCTGTCCCTCGGACATCTGTTGCTTTATCCTGTTTGCAATCCATCGTGCTTCGTCTTCTGCATTCAATGCAATATGCACAACGATTGGTTCACCTTCGGCCTTTTCAGTAGTTGAATACTTTTCTTTACGATTTTTGTTCTTCTCAATGACGGCATTAGCCGCGTCCACCAGATTCTTCGTGGAGCGATAGTTGCGTTCCAGAATGATAGTCTGCGACTTCGGATATCTCTTTTCAAAATTCAAAATGTTTTCCATCTTCGCTCCTCGCCACCCGTATATCGCCTGATCGCCGTCTCCGACTACAAATAAATTCTTATGTTTCTCCGCAAGTATTCCTGCTAACCGCTCCTGCAAACTATTTGTATCTTGATACTCATCTATGTGAATATGACTCCAGCGATTTTGTGCGAGCTCACGTACGTCGCTATGCTCTTCAAACATCCTCACAGGCAGAGCGATTAAATCGTCAAAGTCTAACGCTTTTTCCGCCGCGAGTGTTTTCTCATATCTCTGCCACACCTCCGATACAATTCTGTTACCGAAGTTTGAGCGACCGTGTTTTTCTTTAAACTCGCTCGCACGCACTCCCTCTCCCTTCTGGCGCGATATCCTGCCGAGTACTGCGCGCGGAGAGAGTTCCTTAGTTTCTATATCAAGCGCTTTAAGCGCCACTCCAATCGCCTTCTCGGAGTCATCTCTATCATAGATGCTGAAAAAACGCTGAATACCAATGGCCTTCCCGTAACTCTGTAGAAGCTCGCGCCCGAGCCCGTGGAAGGTAGCAACAAACGGAATTTGTCTGTCTTCTCCGAGCATTACTCGGACTCTCTCCCGCATCTCTCTGGCCGCTTTATTGGTAAATGTGACGGCGAGAATCTTGTCTGCTGGAACACCTTCGCGAATAAGGTGATAGATACGCGTGGTTAATACCCGCGTTTTACCGCTACCGGCGCCGGCCAGAACAGAAATGGGACCATCAGTCGCTAGCACGGCGCGCTTCTGCGCGTCATTAAGTCCATCCAGATACTTCATTAACAGAATATAGCGCATAAACCGCTCTCCACAGGCATTGATGAAGCCTGTTGACTACATATCCTACTCAGCTATACTCGCTGTACAGCTGATAAGGAAGTACTCAAGGAATGGCTTATATACGAAGTGTGTAGGCCATTCTTGTATTCACAGACACACCGAACCGCCTTTGTCTCCCATTAAACTCAACCAACATTTTCTCATATCAGTATTAGTAGGTCTGGTGTTCGCTACAGCCACCTTTCCAAACTATGCGAACGCATTTTGGCCGTTTTCTACAAACGCAGACGCGGCGGTGAATACGTTCACTCCAAATTCAGGAACATATATGTTAAGTGCGGCAACTAATTCAGACCCGAATCCTAATAAAGGGCTCGGCGGCGACATCCAGACGAGCGGTGGCAAAGCTCTTCTGGCATATGCAGGACCTTCAGGCACGATGACTGATGTTGAAAATTCCGCATCATCTGACCGCATTTCTGTCTATGTCGTACGCAAGAAAGATACACTGTCTGATATCGCAAAAATGTTTGACGTTTCAGTAAATACAATTATCTGGGCGAATAATCTTAAAAATGCAAATGACGTGCGTCCCGGCGATACTCTCGTCATTCTTCCAATTTCAGGCATTGAACGCACAATAGTAAAAAGCGATACTCTTAAGTCCCTTGCGAAGAAATACGGCGCAGATGCAAATGAGATCGCGCAGTACAACGGTCTTGAACCGACGGACATTCTTGTAGTCGGCACAACTATCATCATCCCAGGCGGAGAAATTGTAGCGCCTGCTCCGCGTCCACAGTCATCGCCTATTGTGCTCGGTGGTAGCGGTTCATTCTTGGCCGGCTACTACACCAATCCAGTACCAGGCGGTGCTATCACACAAGGTCTTCATGGTTGGAGCGGTATTGATATCGGTGCCGCGCGAGGTACGCCGATTTATTCGTCAGCCGACGGAATGGTTATAATCGCCAGAGGTGGTGGCGCATGGAACGGCGGATACGGAAACTACGTTGTTATCACTCACAATAACGGGACCCAAACCCTCTACTCACATATGAAGAGTACGGCAGTTTCTCCTGGACAGACTGTCTCTCAAGGTCAGACAATAGGATATGTCGGCGCGACAGGTCGCGCTACAGGTTCGCATCTCCACTTTGAAGTGCGTGGAGCACAGAATCCACTTAGCAACTGTAGAGTCGGTTCCGTCTGTTCTCCTCAGTAATTTTACTCAAATCCAAATAGCCCACGGGGGCGGTACTGGAGCGCTTCGTGGACGAAGGCGGGCGTGACGGAGTCGGCTCCTGCGAGGTCGGCGATGGTGCGCGCAACGCGCATGGTGCGATGAAAACTTCTTGGAGAAAGGTTGAGTCTGGAAGCGGCGCTCATCAGAGTTTCTTTCGCCATAGCGCTGAAACCGCTCTTCTCGTCCAATTCGCGGCCGGATAGCGCGGCATTTGTAGCACCTTTCTTACCTGTACGTTTAGTCGCTCGCGCACGCGCAGAAACAACGCGCTCACGAACTGCGACTGAAGACTCTCCGCTAGATATTTTTGCGAGCGTATCGTGTGGGACGAGCGGGACTTCTATCCAGAGGTCAAGCCTGTCTACGATTGGGCGCGAGATCCTCCGCGCCTGCTTCGCAGCGGCTCTCTGTGATTCGCGTGCGTTCGTTGAGAGAGTGTCCGCAGGATTCATAGCGGCGACTATCATACAGTCGGCCGGAAAGGTTATGGTCGCTCGCGCGCGCGAGACGGTAACGATGCGGTCTTCAAGAGGCTGTCGCAGAGCCTCCAGCGCGCGCGATTCAAACTCCGGAAATTCGTCAAGAAACAAAACACCTTTGTGTGCGAGCGTTACTTCGCCGGCTTTCGGGAATGTTCCGCCTCCAACCATAGCAACATGAGAAAGGGAGTGGTGCGGTGCGCGGAACGGCGGCCAATACACTGCTTCACCGTCTTTGAGTAAACCGGCAGTTGAATGTATCGCCGTTACTTCCAGCATGTCGTCGTCGGTCAATGGCGGGAGAATACCGGCGAGAGCTCTCGCGAGCATAGTCTTACCTGTCCCCGGTGGTCCGTAAAAAACTATGTTGTGACGACCGGCTGCGGCTATCTCCAGAGCTCGCTTTGCACTCTCCTGTCCTTTTATATCAGCTAAATCCAGAGCGAGGGGCGGTTCCGCGATTCGTCGGTCGCGCACAAGTGGCGGAAGCGGTTTTTCTCCATTTAAATGCTGGAGAAGTTCTGAAAGGGATTCTGGCGCGTAGACTGCGACATCATCGGCGAGTAGCGCCTCGCGAGAGTTGCCCTGCGGTACGAAAATTGTTTTCACACCTTTTCTCTTGGCTGCGAGCACTTGAGGGAGAACTCCCTTCACAGCGCGTAGCGTCCCGTCTAGCGCGAGCTCTCCGACTAGCAATACTTTTTCTTCAAGAGGCTCAGCATCGCCTGCGGCAATGAGATATACGAGTGCGAGCGCGAGGTCGTAATGTGAACCTTCTTTCTTCAAATCCGCCGGCGAGAGCGAGATTACTATGCGCTTGTTCTGCTGTTTGGGTGATTTGTAGCCGGAATGCCGTATCGCAGCGCTTATTCTGTCGCGCGATTCTTCCACCGCCTTATCGGCGAGCCCGACAACGGAGAAATTGTGGAGCCCGCGCGTCAGGTCGGCTTCAACACTGACTAATTCCGCACCGGACCCGACAGGCTGTGCAGCAAGCGTCTTAGCATATCCGTGTTTTGGCACAGCCATTATTACAAATGTTTGATGCAGGTCGTTGCAGACGGGTCGGCTTCTAGTCTGGCATCTTCTATCTTATCTCTGCATACTTCACACTTTCCATATACGCCTTTGTCAATTCTTTTTAAGGCAGAAACTACCGTGTCGTATCGCGCCTCCAAGTCTGCGAGAATGGCCGTGTTGCTTTCACGGCTCATAACAATGTCCGCCTGGTCGGCAAGGTCAGACTCCATTCCAATCTCCGACGGTACTGACTCCCAGTCGCCTGGAACGCTTGGATTCCTACGACCGATACTCCCCATCTCAGACTCAAGTTTCTCTTTATCAGCCTCCAATTTCTGTTTAAAATGTTTCAGTCTCATGCGTGAATGATAGCAGATTCCGTCTATTGTGCGCGTGTTGTCGCTAGTCGTCCGATTATCTCTGTAAATGCGGAGCGGTCGCGCGCTATAACTAATGTTGTTTGATTCCAATAGCCGTATAGCAGGATACTTCGCCCTTCAGCATCGTAGTACACGCGCGTATCGTGATTGCTTACGACTTCATCACGAAAAGAGGCGATGAGAATCGGAGTTGACGTCGCTATTGTTGAAGTGGCCGATGCGGCTTGCCCTCCGTAGCCTTCGGCGAAGGAGGGAAACAGCGTGCTTAAATCTCGTACCATAGTCGGCTCCCACGAGAGCATACCGGCGAATGTATCTCCGTATGAAGCGACAGAAAGTACGAAGAATGGACTTTGACCACCGCCAGAATTGACGATGCCAGCCATACTGCGAGTAACATTAATATTGCGAAGAAGAACGTCTGGAGCCAGTGGTTTCAATGAAGAGAACACGCTATTGTCAGTTGTTGTCGCAAAGTCCGTGTATAAAAACCTGACTGTGTTTGGAGCGAGTGGTCGTGTTACCGACTGTTCAATCGCCTGCAACATTTCTTTAGAATTTGTTCCTGATATTTTTTCTGTATCATCAACAAATATCGGCGCAGAGACTGTCGGCGCGAGAATAATCGGTTCTGCATTGGTCAGATAGCGGGTGTATGCGATATAAGAACCGGAGATTCCGAGTAAAACAAGTACAGCGCCGATGATTATATAGATGATATTACTTTTAGGAGACTTTTCTGGTTGGTCCTGCGGAACGCCGGAGGTGGACGCATCCTGTTCGGCCGCGAGCACAGTCGCAGTTGACGCGTGAGTATCCTTCATTCTCTGTAAAAAATCGCCCGAGTATGTCTTTATCGGAGATGGTTTAAGCGGTTCTGCTTCTGGTATCGGAGGCGACTTAATAAGGGGAGACAGATTGGGTATTATCCCTTTCTTAACGGCCTCAATATCGCCTTCAAGAGTACGAATATATTTCTTCGGAGTATCCATCACCACTTATTGTAGCGTATTAACTGCGAGAAGTAATAGTGAACTTGTGCGAATCGTCGCACATATCTGTGAAGGCGTGCGCCGCCTCTTTTAATTTCGCTGATGAGGATTTGCCGAATGAGATAACCTCCACCTGACAGCCTTCGTTCATGTCCAAATATTGAATGAGTGGAACAAAGTCTCCGTCGCCAGTAACGAGAACTACCGTGTCCAGTTTAGGAGCGAGCTTCACTGCGTCTATAGCGAGCCCGACATCCCAGTCGGCTTTCTTCGCACCATCGGCGAATACCTGAAGGTCCTTAACCTTCGTTTCTATGCCCATCTTGGTGAGCGCTTCAAAGAAGTTCTTCTCTTCTCCGCTCTCTGTCTTAATCACGTAGGCGATAGCGCGCACGAGGATGCGGCCGCCGACTGCCTCATCCAAGATGGCGCCGAAGTTGACGCGCGCCTTGTAGAGGTGTTTGGCGCTGTGATATAGATTCTGCGTGTCAATGAATACGCCGACACGCTGGGCTGGATGTTTGATAACTGCCATAAAAATAATTGCTTATATAAAACGAAATAATAAAAGTCAGTGGATTAACCACTACTCACATCTTACCACTTAAAAAACTTACTTATTAAGTCCGAGCTTCTTGATAAGCGCATTGTAACGGCGCTTGTTTGAAGTTTCCAAATAACGTAGATGCGAACGTCGGTCGGCAACCATCTGGAGAAGTCCTCTGCGAGAATGAAAATCCTTGGGGTTTTTCTTCAAGTGCTTGGCGAGCTCGTCAATCTGCCGCGAGAGAAGCGCGATCTGCACATCGGCTGAACCGGTGTCTGTGTCGTGCATGGCGGTTCCTTTAATAACCGCTATCTTTTTCTTAGTGGTAAGCATGTATTGCTACCCTACCACGCCTTGTGAAATCGCGCAAGTGTTGCAGAATACTTATTCTAATATTGTGCGCACATCACCGACTCCCACCTTCGCGACATCCATAAAAAATATCACGGCCAGAATCGTAGTTAAAAAAATGGCGGCGCTCGCTACGAGCGCCGCAGAGGTTCATGAGAAACTCGTTGGTTGGATTTGATTCCTCTCATTGAGTTCTTCAAAGTTGAGAAGGGTCCATCTAAATTTGCCGGACCATTTATCAAGGCCGAAAACCACATAGACCTCTTCATCTCCCCAATCAGAGTATTCGCTATTTCTTTTCTCCAGTGCATCAAGAGCGGACACTCTGAGAATATCCCTTCCTTCGCCGAGACCGTGACGCCCTACCCAGTAGTAACCGTCACATTCACACACGCCCCACTCAGCAAAGTTTATTTCTCTTCTTCTTGCCGGACCAGTCAAACGGTCAAGTGGAACGAAGATGAAGGTCCCTGGGTCTGCCTGCACAGTCCCAGCTTTTAGTTTAGGCATCTTTCTCTCCCTGGTGAAAGGACAGTATGAGGTGCAACCCACCGTGATACTATCATTTTTATGCGCATTGTCTCCTGGAACGTGAATGGACTGCGGTCGCTCGCGAAGAATGAGTATTGGGAATCTTTCTTGCGGGGGGTGAAACCCGATATCTTCTGTCTCCAAGAGACCAAGGCCAATCCGGACCAGCTTTCTCCCGCGCTCCTCTCCCCTGATGGCTATTCGGCATTCTTCTCTTCCTGCCAGATTAAGAAAGGTTATAGCGGCGTCGCCCTCTATTCAAAAATAGAGCCCCTCAAGGTTATTTACGGCATGGGTATCAAAGAATTCGACCAAGAAGGCCGCCTCATCGGTGCAGAATATGACGACTTCTGGCTGATTAACGCCTACTTCCCCAACGGCGGACAGGGCCACGCGCGGTTGGATTATAAAATGCGTTTCTATGATGCTTTTCTCACTTTTATTGAGAAATTACGCAAACAGAAGCCAGTCATATTCTGTGGCGATGTAAACACGGCACATGAAGAAATAGACTTGGCGCGGCCAAAAGAAAATGAAGGAGGTACGGGCTTTCTCCCCGAGGAACGCGCGTGGATAGACGAGGTAGTAGCCGCTGGATATATTGATACATTCCGCCATCTCCATCCTCACACCAAAGACGCCTATACCTACTGGGACCAGATTACTCACTCGCGCGACCGCAATGTCGGCTGGCGCATTGATTACTTCTTCGTCGCAAGCGAATTCATAAAACGGATAAAAAAGGCAGACATCCACCCCCTAATCTACGGCTCCGACCACTGCCCTGTTTCCATAGTGTTGTAGAAAAAGAGCAACATCAAGGTTAATCTCATCGACGAAAACCGCATTGCGGCGAACCGTTGAGTATGTCCGCTATTCCGATTCTAGAGTCGTTTTGATTTCAAGTGCTCGTTGCATAATATGGTCGCAAAGAACACTTCCCTCTCATAAAGGACATTTCGACTTACTCAGTGCAGGCAGTTATCCACAGGGTGTCCTTTACAATGTCCTTTACTAGAATATGATTGCAAATGAAGCGGATGTTCTTTACATAGTTCCTTCATCGGCGTCAGAGTGCTATCGACGAGAGTTCCTGCCCACGCTCGCGGCGTACCCGCTACACAAGCCCATCGGCACGGCTCCCCTTGGAGAGAAGCGCCAGACGCACATCAGTAATCTAAACAAAAGCTGCCCACATTTCTCGGGCCGTAAGCACCATTTAACGCCCCTGCTCCTTTACGCTAACGGCCACCACTTGGGTGGCTTTGTTGTTTAAGTCAGACTTAAACAGATGTTACACGTGGAACGCGAGGGAATAAGGTTTTTTGAGAGTGTGCCAAGTGCAGCGAAGCGAAACGCTCTCAAAAAATATTATTCCCGAGCGGTACTTTAGCAAACGTGATGTTTTTCCATTATATGTTTTATTTCCTCATCTTCTGCCTCTTCCCTCCTCTTTTTCCCAGCTTCTCCAAGTTTTTTTAGCTCATCTTCGGGTAATTTAAGTAGCTCTTCGATGCGCTTATCTAGATATTCTTCTGTATTTAAATCCACATTGTCTAGCACCTCCTCTAGGAGCGCATTTAGTGCCCAACCAATTACAGGACCCGCTTTCACGTGGAACTTCTCCATAATGCGACCCCCATCGATATTAAGCATCGTTACTGAAATCGGGTCTCGGAGCGCCTGGTCCACCATAGCCTTATACTTACGGAACCTAAAAGGCTGTTCCTTAGGCCTGCCAGTGCCTATACGGTCGCAGATGCGTAGATTAAGCAGATCTTGTATGTTCTCTTCTCCTACATTCACAATCATACGCCTCACAGCCGAGAGAGTAATCTGTTCGGGGTCAGAGAAGAACATATGCCACCTCACTAATTTTACGACTTTCTCTATTGTTTCACGTGAAAAATGGAGGTCCTCTAAAGCCTTTTTTGTTACACGTGAACCAACTACGTCGTGTCCATGGAATGTCCAATCATCTTTTTCATCGGAGCGACGACGCGTTTCAGGCTTAGCTATATCGTGATAGAGTCCGGCGAGACGGATATCAAAACTCCATCCCTTATCGGCAGCATGTTGCATAGTGCGGAGATTATGACCGAAAACATCATAAGAGTGCGCCTGATTCTGTTCTATACCGATACCTCGAATGAGATCCGGTACGATATATTCAAGGATACCGAGTTGTTGGGCGAGGACGAGAGCATTCATCGGCTGGTTTGAATTCAGTATGCGCATAAACTCATCGCGAACCCTTTCACGTGAAACAAGGCCTAAATGCTTACCATTTTCACTTATTGCAGTTGCTGTATTGCCATCAATACCGAAGCCGAGCTCGGCGACAAAACGTACTGCACGCAACATTCGTAGAGCGTCCTCGTTGAAGCGCAGAGAGGCGTCGCCCACGGCCCGTACCAATTTATCCTTTATGTCCTTTTGACCGTCATATGGGTCAATTAAATGTCCTTTAGACTCATCCATGGCGATAGCATTGATTGTGAAGTCGCGTCGCGCTAGGTCGCCGAGCAGGGAAGTGCCGAACTCTACTTTATCCGGTCGACGCTTATCAGAATATTCTGATTCAGTGCGATACGGAGTCACTTCAATAATCGCGAGACGCGAATCCTCTGAACCTGTCTTCACACCGACAGTGCCATAATCGTTCTCGTAGAAGGAGTCGGGGGAGACGGCCTGAATATGCTCCGGAGAGGCGTTGGTTGTGATGTCCCAATCCTTAGGTTCTAGGCCGATTATAAGGTCACGCACGCACCCTCCGACGAGATACGCTTCAAAGCCCGCTTCTCGCAGGCCACTGCTAACTTTAGCGACTTCATTCGGAATGCGATATTGCATTTCCAAATCGTAGCACAGTGCCGTACTATATTGACACGCCCTCGTGGTGAAACGGATATCACACCTGACTTCGGATCAGGCAGTCCGGGTTCGATTCCTGGCGAGGGCACAAGAGAGCGAATAGCGAGCTTGTGCTGAACGGATCGCGACGGCGCGAGCTGGTGTCGCGGAAATTTCTAGCAAGAAATTATCTGTGACCACTGGAAAGATAAATGTGGCGCATGGTATCATTCGCAGCGAAGCGGGCATGGTTCAGTGGTAGAACACGTCCTTGCCAAGGATGAGACGGGATTTCGATTATCCCTGCCCGCACACGATTTTTTCGATGGTACTCCAGCGAGCAAAAATCGCGTCGGAAATAGCACATTTCCGACGTCGCTCGATAAAAATCAGCTGTGGACAAAATGGGGGATACTGGGGATAAAGGACATGTGACATTTTATGAAGTCCGTGAAATACTGAGTAAATGAGCCATATTTATAAAAGCCGTGGATATTTCGTCTCTGACAACTAAGGAGGTAGGCAACTTGGGCGAGAGTGTCGCATGTGAATACCTGCGTCGACACGGCTTCACTATCCGTGACCGCAACTATGTAAAGAAAACAGGTGAGTTGGATATCATCGCGGAGAAAGAAGATACCCTGCATTTTGTTGAAGTTAAGACCGTACTAGCCGAAGAATTTCCTCTAGCAGAATGTAAAGGCGAAGATGTGTATGACCCATCGCTTAACTTACATCAGGCCAAGGTGAGAAAAGTCGCGCGGACAGGAGAATGGTATGTCCTTGAGAAAAAGTGGGAGGGGGAGTGGCAGGTAGACGGATGCCTCGTCTGGCTCCGACGCCGAGACGGCATAGCGCGCGTCTCCTATCTCCCGCAAATCGTCTAAACCTGATAATATGGGTAAACAACCGGGGCGTAGTATACCGGTAGTACGTCTGCTTTGGGAGCAGATAGACCGGGTCCGATTCCCGGCGCCCCGATGATTAGAGATTGGCGGTCAGGATTGATTCAAGAGCATACATCTTGGGTGCGAAGTCGGCGATAGAAGCAGAAGTTTGTTTAGAGAGAAGGAGGTCGAGCGCGCTGCCCGTCTCGTTCGCGTACGCGGCGCGGATGTAGGACGCGGTGATGGCGTCCAGCTTACGGGTGTCGGTGGTGCCCTTTGTCGTGCTGGTGGTAATGGTGCCCACGAGCTTGCCTGAGGCATCTGCGACACCTCCACCCGAGGAACCTTCTTGCGCCGCGGCCGAGCCGCCGAGCGCGAGTACGTCAATGGTGTTGGTCACGAAGGTGAGCACTTCCTTCACCGAGCCGAAAACAATGGTGGGGAAGAGGGACGATTGTATCTGGCTTGATTCAAGAAACTGCGCGCCGTACGAGGCTATAACGACCGGTGTGCCAGTGTTTGGCGGAGAAATAGCGAGCGGAATGAATGGAAAGGAATTTGGAAGAGCATCTCTAGTCACAGACTTCGTAACAGCAAGAAAAGCGAAATCATATTCGCCGGTCCCGCTCGGATTCGCTTCTGTGAGAATCTTCGCATTCGCGTTAATCCATTCTGACGGAATGTAGATGAGAGAGGCTTCATATTTATCAATGGCCGGACTACCTGCGCGAATAGTGCAGGAGACGTTTCGGTCTGCGAGAAGGAAGTTCTGTGCGATGTGCGCGTTAGTGAGAATGATACCTTTAGAATCAACAATAACCCCGCTACCGCTTATGGAGCGGAGGCGGCTACCGGCGGGAGCATAGCAAATAATGTTCACGAGCGCGGTGCGGAGCGTTGATGCTGAAACGTCAAGTGAAGAACTTTCTCTAGGAGAAATCGCGGTCTGAATTGAAGTCGTAATTTCTTCAAGAGGAGAGAGAACGATTGGAGCAGGAGCAGGCGGAGCAGATTTCTTTTTAGGAACTGAAGTTGATTGCACCTGTATGGAAGTTGTCGCTTCAATCTCTTTTAATTCAGTAACCTGTAGTACAGAAACAGTTGAGGATGCGACAGGAACAACTGTAGGCGGAGTTTGAAAAGTTGTTACGTTGTAAGAAATGGCGATTACAAAAATGCCTACGACGAGCGCCGTGACTGCACCGAGATATGATACGAAGCGCGACATATGTATACGCTAACCTAAAAATGGTATTCTCGCACCATAGCGGGATTAGTTTAATGGTAAAACTGCAGATTTCCAATCTGCTGACAGGAGTTCGATTCTCCTATCCCGCAGAGTATAGAAACAAACGCGGCGCCGGAGGCGCCGCGTTTCCTGCCTACTACAAACTGCTTTCTGCTTACTATTTAACAGCGTCCTTCAACGCCTTGGCGGCGCGAAACTTCGCCGTACGAGAAGCCGCGATATGAATTGACTCGCCCGTACGAGGATTGCGCCCTTGACGCGCCTGGCGAGCCTTAGTCGCGAAGATGCCGAGGCCAGAGATTGACACTTCGTCACCGCCCTTAAGACCGGAAACGATGCAGTCAACCATGCACTCAACTGCACGCTCGGCGTCGGCCTTCGTTGACCCGAGAACGCCGTGCACCTTGTCTACGATATCTGCTTTGTTCATGAGAATTTGCTAATTGCTAATCCCCACGACCGCTCTGGAGTGGGATGCGCATAAGTATAGGAAATGCGCCGTTTTATGCAATACCCTCGACAAGTGGCCGTGGATAATGCCTAATCAGCGTGCAAATTCAACTACTCTATTCTCGCGGATGATATTGACCTTGATTTCGCCCGGATATTTGAGCTCTTCTTGGATGCGCTTGGCGATATCGCGGGCGAGCGTGTGCATCGCGATGTCTGTCACCTTACCTGGGTTTACAAAGACACGTATCTCGCGCCCAGCCGCGATAGCATACACCTTCTCCACGCCCGCGAAGGTGCCGGCGATGAGCTCCAAGTCGCCGAGACGCTCCAAATAGCGGTCAACCGTGTCTCGGCGAGCCCCCGGGCGACCTCCCGATATCGCATCAGCAACTTGGACGATGATTGACTCTGGCGTCTCGTACGGATACTCCTCGTGGTGCGACTGCATGGCGAGAATGACTCGTTTATCAATTCCGAATTTTTCCAGAATTCTACGACCTATCTCAACGTGCGTGCCCTGCACCTCGTGGTCAACGGCCTTACCAATGTCGTGGAGGAGTGCACCAGTACGCGCGACCGAGACGTCAGCGTCGAGCTCCGAGGCGAGCATGCCGGCGAGGTGCGCCATCTCAATAGAATGCTGGAGAATATTCTGACCGTAACTGGTACGGAAGTGGAGACGCCCGAGAAGGGCAGTGAGCTTTGGAGGGAGACCTATGACTCCAACCTCATACGCAGCGGCCTCACCCTTCTGCTTCGTAATCTCGGCGACTTCTGCGCGAGTCTTCTCCACAGTTTCTTCTATCTTTGCAGGCTGAATTCGCCCGTCGGCAATAAGCTTTTCCAGCGCAATCTTCGCTATGTGCCGACGTAGAGGGTCAAAAGAAGAAAGTGTTATTTTGTCCGGCGAATCATCAATAAGAACGTCTACGCCGGTAGCGCGTTCAAATGCCTTAATATTGCGCCCTTCTTTGCCGATTATTTTACCTTTCACATCTTCCGACGGAAGTACGACCGAGAGAGACATTGTCTCTGCATTCACGGCGTTTCCTAGACGATGAATACTCGTCGTGAGGATAGTACGCGCTTTATCTTCAAGACGTTCGCGACCATTCGCTTCTAATTTCTGCAGACGCAGAAGAATTGCTTCTTCATACGCGCGCTCTATTTGCGCAAAGAGCTCCTCGCGCGCCTTCTCTTCAGATAGATTGGCTACTTTGGAAAGTTCTTTTGAACGCTCTTTTGCGAGATCCTCTGCGATATCTTTCACACGCACGGCCTCTTGTTCGCGCGCACGCACTTCATTTTCTTTTTCATCAAGAAATTCCTCGCGTGAGGCGACACGCTCCTCTCGTGAAGCGACCTTCTCCTCGCGCTCTTCAATCGGTGCGAGACGTTCTGTCTCTACGACCTCTCCGCGGAATTGCGCCTCGGCGATAATCTTCGCCGCCTGCTCCTGCGCGTGGAGTAATTTCTGTTTAATATCCAGCTCTACAGAACCGCGGCTCGCGAGGCCGATAAGCACGCGCAGAACATAGCCGAGCACAATACCACCCACGCCAGAGAGTGCGAGCATGATTAATATGATTTTGAGTGACATAGCACTTTATGTTATCTACATAGGACTGTCCTATGTATGTATAAATCTAAGTTGGGGAGGGTCAGTTGATCTTTCGTATCAGTCAATCAGCGAAGCAGTATGAAGGGACTCTAGCACTATTTGATTAGGAAAACACCTTATCTACTAGCCCGTACTTCTTGGCTTCCTCTGCGGTCATAAAGAAGTCACGCTCCACATCTTTCTCAATCTTCGCGAGTGCTTGACCAGTATTCTTGGCGAGAATGCGGTTTAAATTTGCACGCAGTTTTAATATCTGCTTCGCGGTAATCTCAATGTCAGTCGCCTGGCCCTCGGCCCCGCCGTGCGGTTGATGAATCATCACTTCGGCGTTCGGGAGCGCGAAGCGCTTGCCCTTGGCTCCGGCCGAGAGGAGAATAGCGGCGCCAGATGCCGCCATTCCGATACAAATAGTGGATACTGACGGCTTTACATGGTTCATAGTGTCTACCATCGCGAGAGTCGCCGTAACCGAGCCGCCAGGAGAGTTGATATAGAGTGAAATGTCCTTCTTTGGGTCTTCTGCTTCTAGAAATAGGAGTTGGGCGATAACCAGATTGGCAGTATCGTCGTCTATATGACCTCCAAGAAAAACAATTCTGTCTTTGAGAAGGCGCGAGTAGATGTCATAAGCGCGCTCGCCGAACTGGCTCTTCTCTATCACCATCGGGATTAGCATTGATGAACGTGTTTGTTTTTGTATATTCATAAATAAATTATTCTGAGACTGGTGCTGTAATCAGAGCTTTTTCTTCAGAGATTCTCTTCCCCCACGAGTAGAACGCGCCTATGACTATCATAAGCACAATAATAACTATGGAGATAACGACACCCCACTGTTGCGCCTTGGGCGACGGTATTCCTGGTGAAATAGTTTTTTCAGGTTCCATACTATTTTTTTGAGTCGGTATACAATTGTCGTGCGCGAGTAAAGGCAGACTCTGCCGAGGCCTTGTTCTCGAAGCCGTGTATCACCACCTCTTTGTTCTGCAATTTCTTGTAGGTCGTGAAGAAGTGCTCGATTTCTTTGAGTGTGTGTTTGTTCACATCCTCAAGATCATTTACTTCCTTCCATCGTGGGTCGTCAACCGGAACAGCGATGACCTTGTCGTCGGCATCGCCTCCATCAACCATTTTGGTAAGTGCCACAGGGCGAGCACGTACCAAGATGCCTGGGAGGAGTGGGTAGGTCGTAAGTAGTATCACATCGAGCGCATCACCATCGTCCCAGAGCGTTTGTGGCACAAAGCCGTAATCAAACGGAAAACTCTGTGCTGTATGCGCGACTCGGTCGAGCGCGATAAGCCCCGTCTTTTTATCTATCTCGTACTTGTTGTGTGAGCCTTTGTTAATCTCAATAATTACGTTCATCTCACTCGAATTCCCAGGTTCTACATCGTGAAGTAAGTTCATATTTTTCTATTATACATTACTCGTTATTTATTCATCCTTAGCTTTATCTCTGTCTTCTTCTTTATCAGCGGCGGTCTCGTCCGAAGCGGGGAGTGGGGTTAGCTCTTCTTCAGCCGGCAGAATGGTCACTTGTTCTGCTTCTTCAGTGATAACTTCAGCGCTCTCAGTCGGCATAACTTCTGCTTCAATAGCGGGGTCCTCTTCCCCGACGCTTGCGGTCGGGGTCCCGACCCCTTCGGGCGTCGGGACTGTTCCTCCGGCAGAGATAATATCTATGTTCCAGCCGGTCAGCTTAGCGGCGAGACGGACGTTCTGCCCTCCACGACCGATAGCGAGAGACTGTTCATCCTCAGAGACCGTTACCGTCGCGCGATGACCACCTTCGTCCAGCACCACATCAATCGGTGTGGCGGGGGAGAGAGCTTCTTTAATAAATTCTTTCGCGTCATCGTTCCATTCAATGATGTCAATGCGCTCGCCTCCGATCTCGCTCATAACCGTAGAAACGCGCACTCCTCTCTGACCGACTAGAGAGCCAACTGGGTCAACGTGCGGGTCAAGCGAGGCGAGAGCAATCTTGGTACGGCTCCCCGGCTCGCGCGCCAGTGCCTTAACCTCTATAGAGCCGGCCGCTAATTCCGGCGCCTCCATTTCAAAAAGCTTCACAACGAACTTCGGATGCGCACGCGAGAGCCGTAGATACACACCGCGGAAGCCTTCGTCCACTGCGTAGAGATACGCGCGAATACGCTCGCCCATACGATAGCGCTCGCCTGGAATCTGCTCTTCGTAGGGGATAATACCGGTCGTGCGACCGAGATCTACAAATATCGCTCCGCGCTCCATCCTCTGGACAATGCCAGACACTATCTGACCCTTCTTCTCGCTGAACTCCTCCATCATTGAGAGCTTCTCCGCCTCGCGCACTTTTTGTATCACAACCTGTTTCGCCGTCTGCGCAGCGATACGACCGAATTCGTCCTGCGGCTCAAGAGGGAAAATTATTTCTTCAGCAACCGCGACACCTCGCTTCATCAACCGCGCATCAGTTAGGAGAATGTGCTTCTCGGAATCAAAGCGAGGCAATTCGCCATCGGCGAGATGTTCTTCTTCACCATGGAACGAGTGATGATGTTCATGTTCTTCAACTTTTTCATCAGGCGCAGGAAAACGCACCGTCGTGTCATCAACTACGGTTTTAACTTGTTCAAATGCGATGGTGCCAGTGTTGAGGTCCAGATGGGAACGTACGACCTGTCCGCGCTTGCCGTATTCGCGCTTATAGGCGGTCGCCATCGCACTCTCAATGGCTTCAACCATCGTCGCGCGACTTATGCCTCTATCCTCAAACTCTCCGAGCACTGCGTTGATGGTCTTTAAGTCAATCATATGGAATATGTATGTATGTCGCACTCTTCTAAAAAGAAAGTCCGCATTGCGGACATTTCAGTTAATGACAAGTATACCAGATGCGCTCTGCTCGTCAACAGCCGATGTATAGAAATAAAACGCCGCCCCTTTTTTATGTTGTTGGAGCGGCATGTCAAGTAAGTTCTCTCGTTTTGTTTTTTCTGGTGCTCTCGATGAGCTTGATGGTCTGTTTTTTTGAGTACTCGCAGAGCTCGTCAAGTTCATCGTAAACGACGAGCAACGCTTCGTCTACCGAGAGAGCACCGTCCCCGCGTCTGCCGAGATCCCTGATTACGTCTAGTACGAGCTCATTGCTGAGTGAGACAAGAAGCAAGAAACAAAGCAACTGACCTTGCGGAGCTTCATTCTTAAAGAGCTCTTCGGCGGCCTCTCTTGGCGAGATGCGCGCCTTGCCGTCGCTTCCTTTCTTAACTTTCTCCAGACAGTCCAGACAACGCTTTTCCTGCCTGTAGACGAGCGAGAACATTCTTTCAAGCTGTGAGCGCATACGAACCTCCTTTCAAAGAACTGCGTGGACCAATATAGTACCATAGAATCTACAAAACTATCGGTGGCTGTGAAGTCTGAACACAGACTTGACAATAAAATCAATGATAGTATATTGTCATTCTCGACTATGTGGCATTCTGCCATCGTGTCGCTGTACATTCAAAGGGGAGTCGTTATGGGAAAGAACCGAGCACCGCCGGCTCCAAAAGAGTTTGGCAATCGAAATTTTACGCCACGAACGCTCTCGAAAAGGCAGCGAATGATTGCCCAAGCATATCGCAATCTCCGGCGTGAAATCGGGAATGCGGTACTCCGTGCCAACAGGTGTATCACGAAAATACACTAAAGAAGTATGCGCGACGAGGCCGACCTGTTTCTGGGTCGGCCTGTTTTATTATTTGTCCGATGACTTATACCTGTTCTCCTCGTTCTTTCCGTGCGTTGCGCATTGCCTCTTCTGGCGAGGTCCCTCTTGCAATGACCGCATCTTCATTCACTGCGACATCAAATTCGCCACCAATTTTATTCTTTGCGACAGATCGTTCCTCCGTCCACTCTTCAAGGTTAAAATCACCTCTTCTAAGTCCAACTAATTCTTCGTTGCTTAATTTGTAGCCCGTTTTAATATACATAATTTTCCGTAATGCTTCGTCCGGAATATTTTTTATCGTTTCATCGCTCAACTGTTCAACAAATCTCATACGGTCGGAAAAAGAAGCGAGGAGAAGCGCTTCTGCAGAAGCGGAAAATTTGATTTCTCGTGCGAGGACTATGGCATGGCTTTTCGTCGCCTCGTAGTCATCAGCACTAATGGCGTCACCTGGTTTTACTATGCCTGCCTCTTCGAGCATGCTGCGAATGGTGGCATTTTCATAATCTTGTATTTCCTCAATAGCAGGTCCGTTGATTGATGTGTTTGGTCTCCCTTCAGATGTATTCATAATTCTAGCCTAACATTAACAGCGAGGTGAAATCAATGCTCGAGGTGTGAAAAACGCACGGATATGTCGCGGATGTGCGCTATACTTTACTGCATATGCACGTTTCGGAAGGGGAGCTGAAAGAGTTCATTATTGATTCTGGCCTCGTCGCCAAGAAGGAAATTGACGCTGCCTCTGAAGAGGCGAAGAAGAGGGAACAATCGCTTGGCGACATTCTAGTGTCGCGCGGGTCTCTGACGGAGGACGCGCTCCGACGTATTCAGGCGTACGTTCTCGGCATACCGTTTGTAAATTTGAAAGAACATAGAATCGCGACCGATGTTCTAGCATTTATACCTGAGCCGATCGCACGCACACACAACATAGTCGCATATAAAAAAGACGGGGATTCGCTTGAGGTGGCGATGTTAAATGTGGGAGACCTCGCGTCAATTGACTCGGTAAGGAAGAATACTGGATTTAAAATATTGTCGAGACTCACAGACACAGAGAGCATCAAACACGCCCTTCTACAATATCAGAAGTCGTTGAAGGACGAGTTCGGCGACATCATCTCTACGGAGGCTGGGAAGATTCGCGTAGTCGCAGAAGGGAATAAGGATATTTCCGGCGAAGACCTTAAAAAGATGGCGGAGGACCTACCGATAGTACGCATTGTGGACACACTGCTCCGGCACGCCATCGTGCAGGGCGCGTCAGACATACACATAGAACCGATGGAGACCGAGGTACTGGTCCGCTATCGGATTGACGGCATTCTCCATGACGCAATGACATTGCCAAAAAATGCAGCTGCCGGAATTGTCGCGAGAATAAAAGTGCTCTCTAATCTGAAGCTGGACGAGAAGCGTCTACCGCAGGATGGCAGATTCAAGATGGAGACCGAGGCCGACAAAGTTTCTTTCCGCGTCTCTATTCTACCGACATTTTTTGGAGAAAAAACCGTCATGCGACTCTTAAGAGAGACTGGGGAGGGCTTCACTCTTGAAGTACTCGGACTCCACGGGGAGAGTATGGAACTCATACATAAAGCGCTTACGCAGACAACAGGCATCATTCTCATCAGCGGACCTACTGGGAGCGGTAAGACAACGACGCTCTATACGATGCTGGATATTCTGAATCAGCCGGACGTAAATATCTCTACGATTGAAGACCCTATTGAATATCAGATGAAACGCGTGAATCAGACGCAGGTGGCTCCGCAGATAGGCTTCACATTCGCCAATGGGCTTCGTTCACTCGTGCGACAGGACCCGGATATCATAATGGTCGGCGAGATACGCGACGGCGAGACCGCCTCGCTCGCTATTAATGCCGCACTAACCGGCCATCTCGTGCTCTCCACCATTCACACAAACAGCGCCGCAGGCGCTATCCCACGCCTAATAGATATGGGCGTTGAGCCGTTCCTACTTACATCCACCGTTCGCGTCATCATCGGACAGAGATTGGTGAGAAAGCTCTGCAACAATAAAGAGGAATATGCGATGGATAAAGCAATGCGTGCGAAGGTCGCCAACGACGAAGAATTCAATAATGCGTTCAAGGCGCTTCAAGCTGAGAAATTGGTGAAGGCCGGCACGACGCTAGACGACCTACCTTTCTATCGGCCTGTACCATCGACGGAATGCGAGGACGGATACAAAAGTCGTATCGGCGTCCATGAGGTTATGTCCATCTCGCCGGCTATCCGCGACATAATCCTGCATTCAAGCACAAGCGACGCTCTTGAGGCGCAGGCGAAGAAAGAGGGTATGCTCACCATGCTCGAAGACGGTCTCTACAAATCTGCCCGTGGCATCACGAGCATTGAAGAAGTTCTCCGCACGGTGACCGAATAGCAATGAAATTTCGTATACAGATAAGAAAAGATGGTTCACAAAACGAAACGCGCGTTGTTGAGGCACCTTCGCGCTTTGACGTATATAACCAAATAAAAAACGAGGGCGGTTCCGTCGTATCAATTGAAGAACAGACGGGGTTTAGTCTGGGGGCGTTATCGCGTTTCAATATATCCATCGGAACGGGCATAAAGCGTATTGAGATAATACGAACAGCCAAAAATCTCTCCGCAATGCTCGGAGCCGGACTCTCCATATCGCGCGCGCTCTCGGTTATTGAGCGTCAGTCAAGCAATAAAAGTTTTAAGAAAGTTTCTACCGGACTCTCAGACGCCGTTAAAAAAGGCTCATCATTCAATGAGGCTTTAGCAGCATATCCGAAGGTTTTCCCAGAAATATTCGTCGCGATGGTGCGCGCCGGTGAAGAGTCCGGCTCACTGACTTCTTCTCTTAATGTGGTCGCCCTGCAGATGGAACGTTCAGAAGAACTGATACGCAAGGTTCGCGGTGCGATGATTTATCCCGCAATAGTTATCACCGCAGTCATTATAGTCGGCATTCTTATGCTTATGTATGTTGTGCCGACACTGACCAGCACATTTGAATCTCTCGGTGCTAAGGTGCCTCTCGCTACGCGGATTATCGTTGCCTTGTCTAATTTCATTGTGGCGCATTCTTTAATAGTTCTCATGATGATTATCGGGCTAGTCGTTGGGAGTATTGTATTCGTAAGGTCAAAGTTCGGCAGTAGAATTGTTCTTTCTGTCGCTCTGCATTTTCCGGTTATCGGAGAACTTGTTCGCGAGACATACACTGCGCGCGCTTCTAGAACATTATCTTCGCTTCTTTCTTCTGGAGTGCCAGTACTCAACGCTCTATCTATAACAAAAGCCGTCGTGCATGCAGAAATTTTTGCCGATGTTATAGAAGAAGCAGAGAAACACGTCAAGAAAGGGGGACTCTTATCAACTTCGTTTGCGGAGCACACGAAACTGTATCCTGTCCTCATGAGCGAGATGCTCTTTGTAGGCGAGGAGACCGGCAAGGTCGCCGAGATGCTGAAACAAATTGCAGAATTCTACGAAACTGATGTTGCGGAGAAAACGAAGGACCTCTCAACAATCATTGAGCCTGTTCTAATGATTATAATAGGAATTGTGGTCGGTATTTTCGCAGTTTCTATGATTGCGCCGATTTATCAACTCTCGTCGGCCATATAATATGAAGGTCTTTCGCGGATTCTCGTTTATTGAAGTCATCGTCTCAATCTTTATCATGAGCGTCATACTGATTCTATTGCAAGCAGTCATACAAAGTAGCATTCTTATACGGACTTCAAAGAGTCAAGGTATTGCGCTCTCAATCGCCCGAAATAAGCTTGAGGATCTGCGTACAAGCGGATACGTAACTCTCCCGGGAAACGGCTCATTCTCGGACAGCCTACTCGGCACTCTGCCGACAGCCGCCACAACTACGCTCACCGTGAGTGTCTACAACGCGAAAACGAAGCAGGTCTTGGTAAGCGTCATATGGCTTGAGCCGGGTTCAACAGCCTCTAGTACGGTCTCTCTCTCAACTCTTATAACCCAAACTGGTGGACTGCCATGACACTCTTTCCACTTCCTCATAAGCATGGATTCACCCTTATTGAGACAGTGATTGTTATTGCTCTCAGTATCAGCGTCATGACCGCTCTCACACTTTTAATTTATAATTTCAATAAAATTTCAGTATATAACGAGACCTTCGCGAAATCGTCCGGTTCAGCGAGCGCCATTATGCGCGAGATAGGATCACTCATCCTCCCCGCCAATGCCATACTCCAAACACACACATTCTCAAATGGAACGTATATTTCTACCTCTACCTCGCTCGTTCTTGAAATACCGTCTATTGACAGCGCCGGAAATACCATCGCGAACACGTACGACTATGCGGCGTTTTACCTTGTCGGAACGACGAGGGCATATCGGCTTCTCCAACCAGATGCTTTGAGTGCGCGTGCATCTAGTACGAAACAGTTGAGTACGACCATGAGCTCGTTAACATTCACCTACGGCGACACCGATTTTACTAAAGTGAACACCACGACCGTTGATGTGCAAACGCAAGCACTCGTGAAGCAAGAAGTCCTGTCTGACCACAGGCGCGAACAATTCCGATTGCGTAATTATTAACTCCTTTCATATGCACTTACAACCCACTGCGTTTGCGCCCCGCCTAGGACTTGCCCCGCCGAAGCGGAGCGGCGGCGGGTATATACTCGTTCTCGCACTTGTGTTCCTCGGTATTTTCTTCACGATCGCTACCGCATACCTAAGCTTCATTACAACATCCACGCGAAGCGCACAGTACGACGTTGCGAGCGCGCAGGCGCTCGCGCTCGCCGAGGCGGGCGTAGATGAAGCGGTGTATCAGTTGAACCAAAACGCAAGTTACGCCGGGGAGACGGGCACGCCGCTTGGCGCAGGGACATTTACCCTAGTGGTTGAGAATATTGATTCAAATACGAAGCGCGTTACCGCGACCGGTTTTGTCCCCAACAGCCAGAATCCTATAGCAACAAAAATAATAAAAGCTAATATCGGTCTTAACAATTCCATCATTTCATTCCACTACGGTATTCAGGCGGGGAATGGCGGATTCACGCTCAATAACACTTCAAGTATAACAGGCAATGTATTCTCAAGCGGTCCTGTCATCGGGAGCAACACCAATATGATACTCGGGAGCGTCGTCTCCTCAGGAGCGACCGGGCTCGTCTACGGAGTTCACGCGACAAGCTCGGTCTATGCACGCACTATTGGCGAAGCAAGCCAAGCGACCATCATCGATAAAGATGCGTATTATGTTACCAAGACCAACACCACGGTAACCGGCACTTCATATCCAAACAGTCCCGACCAACCGTCTGTTTCTCTGCCTATCACCGACGCACAGATAAACGAGTGGGAGACGATTGCCGCTTCTGGAGGCACGATTACCTCGTGCAATGCACAGGGCAACTATGAAATAACTACGAGTATATCGCTTGGCCCGAAGAAGATTGCCTGCAATCTTGTTATCAAAAGTTCTTCGGCAGTGCTCATGGTCACAGGTCCTCTCTGGGTCACCGGCAATATCACGACGCAGACGGGCCCCACGATACGCATCGACCCAGCGCTGGGGAGTCAGAACGTGGCGATTATTGCAGATAATCCTACAAACCAGTCTGGAAGTGGCATTATCACTATTGGGCAGACAACCGTATTCCAAGGATCTGGATCTACCGGTTCATTCGTCTTCCTTATCTCACAAAACAACAGTGCTGAGAACGGTGGTTCCACGGTTGCGATCGGTATGGGACAGGGCTCCTCAGCGCTGGTCGCCTACGCAAGCCACGGGCTCCTCACGCTGAGTCAGAGCGTGGGTGTGAAGGCGGCAACGGGTTATAAAATCGTTCTGTCGCAATCCGCAAATGTGGTCTATGACACCGGTCTCCAGAGCACTGTGTTCCAGAGCGGTCCAGGCGGGAGCTGGGTCTTTATTCCAGGCACCTACGGTATCACTCGCTAGCAGAGTCGGAGTATACTGTAGCTATGCTTATTGTCGCCAACTGGAAAGCGTATGTAGAAGAACTTGCGAAAGCGAAAAAACTTTTTGCAACAAGTAAGAGACTCGCGAAGGCGACTCGCACGACCATCGTGCTCGCGCCGCCCGCTCCCTTGCTCGGCGCGCTCGCCTTGAGGAATAAATCAAAAGTCGCATTTTCTGCGCAGGATGTATCCGTCACAGACGGCGGTGCACGAACTGGTGAAATAATCGCACAGGTGTACTCCGCGGCGGGCGCGACGTATGCGATTATCGGACACTCTGAGCGACGAGCCGTCGGCGACACGGATACAACAGTGGCGATTAAGCTTGCCCATTCCATTGCACAGGGACTCTCCCCGATACTATGCGTCGGAGAGAAAGAGCGTGATGTGGAAGGTCGCTATCTCGCTATAATTAGAGAGGAATTGACACTAGCGATAGAACCTCTCGCACCGAAAGACCGCATGAAGGTCATAGTCGCATACGAACCGCTCTGGGCGATAGGAAAAGACGCTGAACACGCTATAGGTCAGAACGATTTAGCCGAGATGGTGCTCTATATTCGTAAGGTACTCGCAGAACTTCTGCCGGGGGAAAGCACACGGAATTCTCTCATACTTTATGGAGGTTCCGTTGAACCCGGTAATGTACGCGACCTCGCGGGCGCTTCAGGCGTGGATGGATTTCTAATCGGACATGCCTCTGTAGATTCCCGAATGTTCTCCCTTTTGGTAAAGCAACTTGCTTAACGATGCGAAGCGTCCGCGACATAAAAGTATTTCAAAATATCCCGATACTGGTAAGGACGGCGCTGAATGTGCCTGTTGAAAACGGAAAAGTTACAAACGATTATCGCCTACGTCGAGCGCTCCCCACCATACGGTATCTCGCAGAACGAGGCGCTCGGGTCGTGCTGATAGGTCATCTTGGTGATAAAGGGACAGAAACTTTGAAACCGGTTGCGGAGGCGCTCGGCGTTTTAATAAGAGGAGTTTCTTTCTTTGACGAAACAATAGGGGTACGTGCGCGCGGAGCTGTACGCGACATGGCTTCCGGAACTATATTAGTTATGGAAAATCTGCGCAGAAATAAGGGAGAGCGGGCGAACGACACAGAATTTGCAAAAGAGCTCGCGGCTCTGGGAGATGTTTTCGTACAAGATTGTTTTGATACCTGCCACCGGCCACACGCTTCAATAATAGGCGTTCCTGAAATTTTGCCGTCGTATGCAGGATTTCTTCTTGAAGAAGAAATCCTGGAGCTTATGCACGCACTCACTCCGAAGAGCCCTTCACTCGCCGTCATCGGCGGGGCGAAGTTCAGTACGAAGGAACCGGTACTCAACGCACTTTTGAAAACATACGACCATGTGTTTGTTGGCGGAGCGCTCGCGAACGACTTTCTTAAGGTCGCGGGAAGAGAAGTGGGGAAGTCTCTCGTTTCAGAAACAGACAAAGACCGTGTTAAGAAAATTCTTATGGACCCAAGACTCGTCATCCCGACTGATTCTGTTATTAAAAACGAAATGATTCTGGACCACGGACCGAAGACGTCGGCCCTTCTCTCCGGACTAGCAAGTAAGGCAAAAACGATTCTTTGGAACGGTCCGCTGGGGAAGTACGAGGACGGCTTCAACGGTGCGACTGACGCCTTCGCCCGAGCGGTCACAGAATCAAAGGCTTATTCAATCATTGGCGGCGGCGACACTGTCGCCGCCATTGAAGGCCTCGGCCTCTTGCCACTCTTCTCCTTCGTCTCTACTGGGGGCGGCGCTATGCTCTCCTTTCTCGCGCGTGGCACACTCCCCGGCATTGAGGTCTTACATTAGGGATTGTGTATCGTCGAATTTCCGCGGTATGAGGTGTATGTGTACATGCGGCACATCTTTGCCCACAATAGAAAGTTGAATATAGTCGGCTACTGTTTTTTCTTTCAGCTCCCGTGCGAGCTTCCGTGCAACTTTAAATAGATCGTCTGCGATGTCATCTGGCAATTCCCAAAACCACTGGTGATGCTTTGCGGGAACTACAAGCGTGTGACCAGGTCGTACGGGGTGATAGTCAGGAAACGAGACTATCGTATCGTTTTCGTGATGTGCTTTTTCGCTTGAGATGTCACCTGCGATTATCTTGCAGAAGATACAGCTTTCCATATGCAGACAGTATACAATGTTCATCACATGTTTCCTCTGCACGATCCGCTGACTGATGCTCTGCGCAAAGAGTTGTCGGCGCATGACGACCTGACCGCCGCACTTTTGGTGCGGCGTGGCATTTTGACAAGAGAAGCTGCGGAAAAATTTCTCAATCCATCATACGATTTGCATTTACACGACCCATTCCTGATGACGGATATGCACAAGGCCGCGCGACGATTCGCGAACGCAATTATATCCGGAGAAAAAATCGCGGTCTGGAGCGACTACGATTGCGACGGTATACCTGGCGGTGTATTGCTTCATGATTTTTTGAAAAAAGCCGGAGCGAATTTTGAGAATTATATTCCGCATCGCCACGCGGAGGGCTACGGAATGAATGTTGACGGTATAGAAAAATTAGCAAGGAGTGGAGTGGGATTAATAGTGACAGTGGATTCTGGAATTACAGACATCGAGCCCGTTACGCGTGCAAACGCACTCGGTATGGAGGTGATTATTACGGATCATCACTTGCCTGGAGAGAAATTGCCAAATGCTTTCGCGATTCTAAATCCGAATGCGCGAGCTGAGGAGACATATCCGTTCAAGAGCCTCTGCGGTTCGGGCGTCGCGTGGAAATTGGTCTGTGCGACACTCGCGATAGAGCCAAAGATACGTGAGAAAATACCGGAAGGCTGGGAGAAATGGTTTCTAGACATGGTTGGTCTCGCCACTATCGCAGACATGGTCCCGCTCACGGGCGAGAACCGTGTACTCGCGACGTACGGGCTTCTCGTTATGCGTAAGTCACCGCGCATCGGTCTACAAAAGATGTGTCGCGGGATGCGTGTAGACCAGCGCGCCATCACTGAAGACGACGTCGGCTTCATGATCGCACCACGCGTCAACGCGGCGAGCCGGATGGGCGACGCACGTGATGCCTTTTGTCTCTTCACGACCACAAACGAAGACGAAGCGGATGCGCTCGCGAAAAAACTAGAGAAGGCGAATCGGTCAAGAAAAGCAGAAGCGGGCGCGATTACGCGCGCTGTGCACACGCGGATTAAAGAGCGCGGGAATGTGCGGAGTATTATCGCTCTTGGCGACCCCGAGTGGCGGCCAGCTCTGTTGGGCCTAGTCGCTGGAAATATTGCAGATGAGTTTGAACGGCCGGTATTTCTCTGGGGAAGAGAAGGAAATATGAGTTTGAAAGGTTCGTTTAGGAGTGGCGGTTCAACACAAGTTATGGAGCTTATGCGCACGACTGAAAATATGTTCACACAATTTGGCGGGCACGCGGCGGCAGGAGGTTTCACCTTGATTGATACCGAAGTATTTTTTCTTGAAGACCGTCTTGTTGAAGCGTACGGGCGCATCATTGTCGACAACGAACAGATTGGCCCGCTCCTCGCGCGCGCTGATTCAGTTATCACTCCTGAAGAGGCTACGCACGCCTTCTTAAAAAAAGTTGGACGTCTTGCCCCTTTTGGTATGAGTAATCCAAAACCGATGTTTCTATTTTGCGATGTTGTCGTTCGCGAGATTTCACGTTTTGGAAAAGGCGAAGAACATTTGAAATTAAAAATTGAGGCGAACGACGGGAAAGAAAATATTGATGCTGTTATATTTTTTGTAAAAGGTCCCGTCAAGCGCGTAGGGAGCACGCTCTCGCGTGGCAGTCGCGTAAATATCCTCGCGCACCTTGAACGCGACACTTTTTCTCGCAACAATCCTGTCCGCCTGCGCATCATTGACATACGACTGGTATGATTAAACGTATGCGGTTCACGATACATGCCGATGGGGGAGCGCGTGGGAATCCTGGACCGAGCGGGGCCGGTGCGATGATTCGCGACGAATTCGGTGTTTCTGTTGCGAGCGTCTCTAAATTTCTCGGGCATCAGACTAATAATTTCGCCGAATACGAAGCGGTGATTCTCGCTTTTGAAGCATTAACGAATCTCGTCCCGTCAGAAGAACGAGAAACAACGGAAGTCGCGGTGAAGCTGGACAGCGAGCTTATCGTGAAGCAGATGAATGGCTTATATAAAGTGCGTCATCCGGTCCTCAAAGAGCAAAAAGCGCGTCTCGCTCAGGTCGCGGCAGCCTTCGGCACCGTCACCTTCTTTCACGTCCCGCGTGAGCAGAATAGTGACGCTGACGCCCTCGCCAACGAGGCGATGGATAGAGGTATTTAATGTTTGTGGTACAATTCCTAGAATGACCACCGCGCAGCTCAATAAGCAGATAGGCGAAATCGTCGAGCAGAAAATACTCGAGTTTTTTGGCGATCCTGATGAGGGTCTCAAGCTTAAACGGAGTTTTGTACTCAAGCTCCAGAAACGAATGGCAGGAAAAAGAAAAACCATACCGCTCTCAGTAGTGATGAAGAAGTATGGTCTCGATTGAATTCACTGTTCACGCCCTAAGAGATTTACAGAGATTAGACCCATCCATTAGTAAACGCGTTATAGAGAAAATATATTGGCTTCAACAGAATTTTGATGTCCTACTTCCGGCACATCTCCACCACGATCGTCGGGAACAATACAAGCTCCGCATTGGTAATTATCGAGCGGTCTATTCGATAAATGGAAACACCATAACAATCGAGACAGTAGACCATCGACGAGATGTTTATAAATGAACATACTAGTCGTCGTTTCTGGGTTTGCGAGTGGGGTGTTTGTGAGGTCGTTATTTTTTAATGGTTCGACGTGGCTCACCACAGGTAGTTGGGCTCCGGTTTTGTTTGTAGTGATTCTGGCTGGATTATGTGGAAGTTTTGCATTTCTTAATCCGCGGAGAGTGAATACGCTCGCCACGATATTTTTTATTTTTGTGGCGCTTGGAATGGCGCGCTCGGCGATTGCTGATACGCCTTTGCCGAGCGAGTTCGCGGGCGACATCCGACATCGCGTGTCGTATGAGGGAATCGTCCTCACCGACCCGGACGTGCGCGACACGAACCAGCGTATGAAAATCCGCGTAACAAAAAACGGAGAATCAATGAACGTTTTGGTAGTTACATCGCGCAATGCAGACATTGCAGTAGGGGACAGAGTGAATGTTTCCGGTACGCTTTTTATTCCTGAAGCATTCGCCGACGATAACGGCAGAACATTTCGCTACGACAAATATTTAGAGCGAGACGGAGTACGATTTATTATGAACTATGCGTTTGTTCGCATTGAGTCGCATGCTCCGTGGTATTCAATATCTTCTATGCTCGCGCGCGTTAAGCATTCATTCATCAGTGGTATGAACGTCGCACTGCCGGAACCATACTCATCACTCGCGAACGGCATCGTTATCGGAGGCAAGTCTGGGCTCGGCAACGAACTTAAGGGCGCGTTCACTCGCTCAGGGCTCATCCATATCGTCGTGCTCTCGGGCCACAATGTGATGATAGTCGCGAGCTGGGTGATCGCGTTCTTTGCTTTTGTTTTTGCCAGAGTTGAGTCGGTCTTAGGCAGACGCGTCCCGCGCGGGACTAGCATCGTGGCTGGTGCAGTGGCGCTTATTCTCTTTGTAGGTATCGCTGGGTTTTCGGCGACCGCTATTCGCGCCGCGCTTATGGCGCTAATTGCGCTCTACGCGAGAGCGACAGGTAAAACATACGTAGCCGGTCGTGCTCTTTTTGTCGTTATATTTCTCATGCTTCTCTGGAACCCTTTTTATCTTGTTTTTGACCCTGGGTTCAGTCTCTCGATAGTGGCAACTGCCGGACTCATTTGGCTCGCACCATTAATTGAATTGCGGCTCGTTCGTATCAAGAACGAGTTTTTACTAAATGCCGTTGCCACAACACTTTCCGCACAGATTGCTGTACTACCGCTCCTTCTCTATCAAACTGGAAATCTTTCTCTGGTCGCCATTCCTGCAAATGTTGTCGCCGCGCTTTTAGTGCCATTTGCTATGGCATTCTCCTATCTTGCTGGATTCGGCGGAATGCTCTTTGGCTCTCTGATGCCGATATTCTCTATCCTTATCGGCACACCTGCCTATCTTGCTACCGCCACCCTCATATGGCTCGCGGGGGCGAGCGCAACATTGCCGTTCGCAGCGTTCACTCTCCCACCATTCCCATTCTGGCTCGTACTCGCCGCGTATACCGGACTGATCTATATTGTTGCGTCAAAACGTTTTTCAACTACCAACCAATTCAAGTTTGCAAAGAAGGCATCAATATAATTCTTCTTCTCGGCTGGCACATAGTCCACCATGTAGGCATGCTCCCAAAGGTCAAGTGCGAGCAATATCGGCAACCCGGCGAGTTGCCCTATTTCGTGGTCACCAACAAATGTTGTGTGAATTGTATTCGCGACCGTATCTTTATAGACGACGACCCAGCCGATACCCCTTGTCCCCGCGACTTCGCGAATGTGCTTAATAAAATTCTCACTATTTCCATATTTCGCGCTCGCCGCTTCGGCGAGCGCGCTGTTTATGGTGAGCGAAGTCGAACCACTCTCAAATTGCTCGAAGTAGTACTCGTGCATGCGCATGCCGTCAAATTCAAATGCGAATCTCCGACGGAGCTCAGCGATCGCATACTTTCCGCCCTCATCGTCCGTCTGCCCATATGCGGCGATGGTCGCCATAACGAGATTTGTATGCTTCACGTAGCCCTCGTAGAGCGCGAGATGTACTTTAATTTGTTTCTCCGAAATCCCTTTCAGCGTTGGTAGATTGAATGTTTTGGGTGAGTAGGTCATAGAGGTAAACTTACCACATGCCGTACACATTGCCGAGAGGTTTCTATTGGATTCTTTTTGCTTTGTTTATTGTCGCGAATGTAAATGTGTATCGCGCGATATTCGCACCGCAGGTGCTCGCGGTGACAGTATTAGAAGTAGGGAAGGGTGACGCGACACTTTTACAAACGCAGACCGGCAAAACTATTCTCATAGACACCGGCCCCGACGCGAGCATCCTCCGCGCGCTCGGCTCAGCGCTCCCGATGTGGCAGAGAAAGATTGATGCGGTCATTCTCACGAGCTCTGGCGCGCGCTCGGCTGGCGGTCTGCCCTCGCTCCAATCTCGCTATCACATCTCAAAAATTATCCGTATCGGCAACGCTGTCACTCCCTACGGCTCCTATTTTCTATTTGATACCTCCCGTATTGAAATCCTTGCCCCCTCCACATTCACCATCTCCTACGGTACTTCTGTTTTCAAAATATCCTCCTCCACCCCCAAGGGGGTTTATACTTTTTAGATAGCCCCAACTTTTTTGAGTGCAGAGAATGCTCCGTTCTTCTTGATGGTTTTAAGGCCTTTGACAGAGACGTCTACGATGATGGTCTTACCGAGCTCGCTTACATAGATACGACGCTTGTGGAGATTGGCCTTACGACGGACCTTGCCGGTCGGGTTATATTGCGTAGCGCGAGTACGATTAGAATACCGCCCGCCGATTTGCGTACTCTTACCGGTGATTGCGCAGGCGCGTGCCATAATGGTCGCATGGTAGCATAGGTTACGAATCCGGCAAACATGGAAATCTTCCTATCCCTCGTCATACTTGTTCTCTCCGTCATTGCGCACGAAGTGGCGCACGGCTACGCCGCCAACTCGCTTGGCGACCCAACGGCGCGTCTCGCCGGACGTCTGACGCTCAATCCACTCCCGCACATAGACCTTATGGGCTCCATCGTCCTGCCGGCCCTCCTCGTCTTCACAAGCTCGCCAATACTTTTTGGTTGGGCGAAGCCGGTGCCCTATAACCCGTTTAATCTTAAGAATCACCGATGGGGCGAGACTCTGGTCGCAGTCGCCGGTAGCACAACAAACATCCTGCTCGCGATTATCTTCGGACTAATAGTGCGTTTTTCTCCGATTATCGGGCTAGACGCGACTGCGGTTTCTCTCGCGACGACAATCGCATTTATTAATCTATTTTTAGGACTTTTCAATCTCATTCCGTTCCCACCGCTTGACGGATTCACCGTTCTTCGCTCTGCACTCCCATGGCATCTCTCGTCAAGCTTGAACCGTCTGGAACAAAAAATTAGAGCAGCAGGAGTAATGTCGCTAATTCTTTTTCTTATAATATTCTTATATATTTTCGCCACACCGTTTTTCAATCTCGTCCTTTGGTTTTTTAGTATTCTCACAGGTAGCACTCTGTAAGAGGGGAAACGACTGGTATACTATAAAGAATGGAATACCAGGTTCCGCAGTTCATAGAGGTTGAAGACAAGATTATCGGGACTTTGACCTTAAAACAATTTATTTACATCGCGGGTGCGGGAGGGCTCTGCGTTGTATTCTTCGTCTATTTGCCGATAGTTCTTGCTTTCTTGTTCTCTGCACCGACAGTCGGGCTCGCCGTGGCGCTCGCATTCTATAAAGTGAACGGAAAATCGTTTATTGAGATGCTGGAGGCCGGTTTTAATTATTACACTGGAGCTAAACTGTTCATCTGGAAGCATAAGGACCCGAGCGCGAAGGAGCAGAATGTAGCGGCCGCCGCTGCGGCGGCCGCCACGGAGGCTGCGCGACCGGTTCGCGGTGCGCCGAAGCTGACCCGCGGAAAGTTATCAGAACTTGCATGGTCGCTAGACGTAAACCCTGTCGGTGGTAACTCATCCAATCTAGAATCATAGTATGGCAACTAAACCCGCAGGAGCGACACAGCAGTTCGTACCGGTTAAAGAGATCCGGAATGGAACGATTATTCTTAAAGACGGCGGGTACCGAGGAGTGCTCATTTGTTCTTCCATAAATTTTGGTCTTAAATCTGCCGATGAACAGCATGCAATCACTCTCGGCTTCCAGAACTTCCTGAATATTCTTGATTTTTCAATTCAAATCGTCATCAACTCACGGAAAATGGACCTACGTCCGTATCTAGCACTACTTGAAGAAAAAGCACCTGAACAGAAAACCGAGCTTATGCGTATCCAATTGCATGAATACGTTGAATTCGTACGCTCATTCACAGACCAGGCGAACATAATGACCAAATCATTCTATATAATAGTACCTTATTCGCCTCATGTTTCTGCCGTAGATACTTTAAACTTTTTGAAACGTCTGCCTGGCGGCAAGGCAGGCGAGAATGCCGCGGCGAAGAACGTAGCCACCGAGACCTCATTTGAAGAGGACCGCGCGCAGCTGGAACAGAGGCTCTCCCTCGTCGCAGGAGGCCTATCAGGCACTGGTGTTCGCGCGGTCCCTCTCGGAACAGAGGAAATTATAGAACTTCTCTATCGTTCTTTTAATCCTGGGGAGTTGGAAAATCCAATCCGCTTGGACAATTAAACTAATATGTCACTACTTGATTTCTTAAATCGTAAAAATAAGGAGACACCGACGGTTGTTCCCGTATTACCTAAAGATATTTATAAACAGGGGTCATTGGACCTAGTTGATACCATCGCTCCGACTGCGCTTAAGATCGGCGCCAGAGAGATTGAACTTGGAGAAAAATTCGTTCGCTCTTTCTACACAATCTCCTACCCGCGATTCCTTTCAGACAGCTGGTTCTCTCCGGTTATTAATCTGGATAAGGTTCTTGATGTATCAATTTTCATCCACCCAATAGAAACCGCGAAGGCGCTCAGAGGATTCCAAAAGAAAGTCGCGGAGGTTCAGAGCCAGATTAGTGAGAGGGAGGCGAAGGGTCTTGTGCGCGACCCTCTATTGGATACTGCGTATCAGGATTTGGAAAGCTTGCGCGGCAATCTCCAGCAGGCGCAGGAAAAGCTCTTTGACGTAGGTCTCTATCTCGCGCTCTATGGTGACTCTAAAGAAGAGATTGATAAGATCGAGGGCGATATTCGCGGAATCCTAGATGCCAAGCTCGTTTACACAAAGCCGGCCATCTTCCAGCAGGAACAGGGGTTCCGCTCTTGTCTCCCGCTCGGGAGCGACGAACTTCTCGTCAACTCAAAGTTGAATTCGTCTCCTCTCTCGTCAATCTTCCCATTCGTCTCATTTGACTTGACAAGTGACAGGGGAATTTTGTATGGAATAAATAGACATAATTCTTCACTCATTCTTTTTGACCGTTTTAGTCTGGAGAACTATAATTCCGTAATTTTCGCTAAGTCCGGCTCCGGCAAGAGCTACGCGACAAAGCTTGAAATCTTACGCTCACTAATGTTCGGCACGGACGTCATCGTCATAGACCCGGAACGCGAGTACGAACAACTCGCGGAGGCTACGGGCGGACGCTCGTTTCACATATCGCTCTCTTCCGAACATCACATTAATCCATTTGACTTGCCACCAGTAAAAGAGGACGAGGACCCGAAGGACATTTTACGCTCCAACATCATCGCTCTAGTCGGGCTCTTCCGCATTATGCTCTCGGGGCTTAGTCCAGAAGAAGATGCAATCGTTGACCGCGCCATCAGCGAGACCTACGCGCTTAAGGACATCACAGGAGACAGCGACTTTACCGGCGCGGAGCCACCTCTTTTATCAGACTTTGAACAAGTTCTCTCCGGAATGGAAGGTAGCGAGTCTCTGGTACAGCGCTTGTCCAAATATACTCACGGAACATGGGAGGGATTTATGAACCAACCTACCAACATTGATCTCAAACAGCAATTCGTCGTTTTCTCGGTACGCGATATGGAGGACGATATGAAGCCGGTGGCGATGTATATAATCACGCACTACATCTGGAACGCGGTGCGCCACGATATCAAAAAACGACTCCTCATCATTGATGAAGCATGGTGGATGATGAAGAGCGAAGACACGGCATCATTTCTCTATTCTGTCGCCAAGCGCGGACGCAAATATTATCTTGGGGTCTGTACTATAACGCAAGATGTTGAAGACTTCTTGAATAGCTCATACGGAAGACCGATTCTCACCAACTCTTCTCTCCAGCTTCTGCTCAAGCAGTCTCCAACAACAATAGATGTACTGCAAAAGACCTTCAATCTCACAGACGAAGAGAAGTACCTACTGCTTGAAGCAGGCGTGGGCGAAGGTCTCTTCTTCGCAGGTCTGAAACACGTCGCGATTAAGGTCGTCGCGAGCTACACCGAGGACCAGATTATCACCTCCGACCCGTCGCAACTCATCGCAATTAAGGCAGAGAAGGACCGTCATGCCAC
>CALRBA010000008.1 GCA_943353835.1 Candidatus Nomurabacteria bacterium
AGTGAACAAGGGTGTGCCCTATGGAAGAGAGTCGTGGGTTGATAGGATGGTCACTACACACCACTTGGAAACTACACTACGCAATGCTGGGCGACCGAAGAAATATTAGGACACGGAAAAGACAAAAGAATCGTGACTGTCCCCATTACCGTCCCATTACATTACCCCCGCCCGCACTCGCCCAAATAAAGAAATCGTGATAATTTGCCTATACGAGTGAGCACCGGCGAAAGCGTTACTTGCACGCTTTCCTTCGGCTCGTTCGGAGAATACGAGACTAGGTGCAGACTCCCGTCTCATATTTCCTCACTTCGCCGGAGTAGCTCAGTTGGTAGAGCACGTCATTCGTAATGACGGGGTCGTCAGTTCAATCCTGACCTCCGGCTCAAAATGGAAATTGAAACAACAGCCCAAGATGAGGACACATCGCGCCGCGAGGCGAGGCGCGATGCGTTCAAGAATCTGGCGTTTATCCTGATCACCGTTGGCGCGGCGTATTGGCTTATCGTCTCAATAGGGATAGACAGCCTTGAGAGGATTGTCGCAGAAGCCGGTATATGGGGCCCGCTTGCGGTCATCGCGCTTAAGATGGCCACAATAATAATCGTGCCTCTCTCCGGTGGCCCCGTCTATGCGATCGCAGGCGCGGCATTCGGCTTCTGGCAAGGATTCGCCATCACTTTCGTAGGCGACGTGCTCGGCTTTTCCGCAGCGTTTTATTTGAGTCGAATATTCGGCCGGAAAATAATCAACGTGTTCGTACCGCGCACGCAATTTCCTTTTATAGAGAAACTTCTCGTGCAAGGGTCTGCGCTCAAATCCTTCCTCAAGGCGCGCCTCGCATTCAGCGGATTCCCTGAAGTGTTTGCGTATGCGGCGGGTCTTACGAATATTCCATTTTTCATATTTATCGTCGCACAGATGGCGTTCCATATGCCGTTCTCGGCTCTCGTGGTTCTTTTTGGGAACGCGCTTCTCACGGGCAATCCGCTTTTCTTTATCGCCGCGACGATTACTGCCCTCCTCCTTGCAGTGGTCGGCGGATGGTGGTTCCACCGCGACCTCATGCGCGAAGCCTAATATCTGCCTAGGTGAGTTATAATCTGTTAATTCATGGACGACAATAAAAATAAACGATTAAACGAGCTCGAGGCGTTGATGGCATCGCCCGACTTCTGGTCGGACAAGAACAGCGCACAAGAGCTGGTGCGGAAGTATCAGATGCTTAAAGAAGGCGGCGGAGGCGACCCGCACGACGCCGGAAACGCGACCCTCGCGATACTGGCTGGGGCTGGCGGGGACGACGCCGAAGACTTCGCGAGAATGTTGCGTCGTATGTACGAGGGCTACGCATCCAATAAGGGTTGGGGCGTGCGCGAACTTCATACGAACGAGAACGACCACGGCGGATACCGAAATTTGATGCTAGAAATCTCGGGCCCCTCGACTTCGCTTGGGGTAAACGGCCCTTACGGGCGTTTAAAGCATGAGGCGGGTGTGCATCGGCTCGTGCGCCAGTCGCCGTTTAATGCAAACGCGAAACGTCAGACTTCTTTTGCGCTCGTTGAAGTGCTTCCGACTCTCGTCGCTACCGATAAGTTGGAGCTTAAGAGCGATGACTTGGAGATACAGTTCGCCCGCGCCGGCGGCGCGGGCGGTCAGAACGTGAACAAGCGCGAGACGGCCGTGCGCATTCTCCACAAGCCGACCAATCTCTCTGTACACATCTCAAGCGAGCGGAGCCAGCTCGCCAACCGCGAGAAGGCGATGGAGCTCCTCAAAGCTAAGATATTTGCGAAACAAGAGGCAGAACGCCTTGCCGAGGCGAAAGGCCGTTCTATCGCTTCTACAACCGCGAACGAGTGGGGGAGTCAGATTCGTTCATACGTCCTTCACCCCTACAAGATGGTCAAGGATCACCGGACTGAGCACGAATCATCAAATCCCGACAAGGTGCTCGCGGGCGACCTGGACGATTTTATTGACGCAGTCGCAGATAAGTACGGCAAATAACGTATACTGGAAGCAATGGAGACTAGAATAGTTAAAGATACAATCACGCTCGAGGAACTGCGCGCACTCGCGCGTGAGCAATATGGTGATGTTATAAAAGCCGTGGTAGACATCGCACATGGAATCATGGGAGTGGGTGGAGAACTCCATGTAGATATCCAATCTCTATTAATTGAAAAAGAAGATGCGCGTGGCGATACTACATGGGGCATTAACTTATATCTTGAAAAGACCAAGAATGAATTTATTGAATTTGACTCAATGATTAATTTAAAGCCGATACAAGGAAATAGGACGCGAGGAGTTGGGAACCCAGATGTTCGCGATAAAATAAAAGAAATTGTGAATAAATTGGTGGCATAAGTATGATGATTTCAAAACAAAGATGGTTCACTCTCTCTCTTCCTGAACAGCTCGGCAATATTGGAAGTGAGGTGGGTAGGGCGTGTACCTGGCAAGGGAAAGACGACCAATCATTTTGGGGTGCAATCACGAGAGCGCTAGAGCTTTTTGACTTGACGCAAGAGGACCAGAGATGGACAAAACGTCGCTCCGAGATTGACCGCGCTCGTGAGAGCTTCGCCGATGCGGTTCTTGGAGGAGAAGAGTACCAAAGCACTTTATCAGACATGGAGAAGTACTTCATGCAGTTTGCGCTCCTCGCCCGTAGAGGCAATTGAAGCGATAGGGTACAATAGACCGAAAGCATGATTTATTTTGATAAAGTGACGAAGAGGTATGATGGGAACGGGCCGGCGCTTGAAGACATCACTCTCTCAATCGCTCCGAAAGAGTTCGTCTCAATAGTCGGACATTCTGGTGCGGGTAAGACGACTTTACTGAAACTGCTTTTAGCAGAAGAGCGTCCTACAGAGGGGGCGGTTTTTTTTGAATCCATTAACGTCAACGACCTACCGAGCTCGGCGCTCCACCATTATCGTCGTAGAATCGGAATGGTCTTCCAAGATTTTCGGCTCATACCGAATAAGACCGCCTACGAGAACATCGCATTCGCGATGGAGGCAGTTGGCCGAACTGACGACGAGATTAAGAGCGACGTGCCGTACATTCTGGAACTCGTGAATCTCTCGGATAAGGCGATGCATTTCCCCAGCCAGCTCTCCGGCGGTGAGAAACAGCGCGTTGGCATCGGCAGAGCGATTATCAACCAGCCCGACCTTATCGTCGCCGACGAGCCGACCGGTAATCTGGACCCTATTAATACATATGAGGTGGTAGAAATATTGAAGAAGATAAACGAGCTCGGCACCACTATCATCATCACGACGCATAATAAGGGAGTGGTAGACGCTATCGGCAAGCGTGTTATCACCATTGACAGAGGGAAAATGGTGCGAGATGACGCCGAAGGTAAATACATACTATAATGAAAAATATGGAATGGATGCTGATAAATAGAGTTCTAGTAAGCGGTTGGAAGAACTTCGCGCGAGGCGGAGCAGTCTCGGCGGCAACAGTACTCATAATGACCGTGACTCTCGCGATTATAGGCTCTTTAATTTTCCTCTCCGCTCTTCTCACATTCACTCTGGATACGATTAAAGACAAGGTTGACGTTTCCGTCTATTTTGTCACTACCGCTAGCGAGGCGGACATACTCTCTGTGAAGAACCGTCTGGAGAACCTACCGCAGGTAAAGAGCGTTTCTTATACATCTGCCGAAAACGCCCTCATCGCATTTCGCGAGAAGCACGCGAACGACCAATTGACTCTACAAGCTCTTGAAGAACTCGGCGGGAATCCGCTTGACGCTTCACTCTCCGTTCGTGCTAAAGACCCTTCTGCTTACGAGAGCATTGTTAGTTTTCTTGAAGCATCTCCGGCGCTTTCTGTTGGCGGGGCGTCAATCGTTGACCGAATTAACTATGCACAAAATAAAGAAGTCATTGACCGTCTTGCCCTCGCGATACGTGCGACGCGAGAGATCGGTTTCGCCGTAGTTATATTATTCGCTATAGCATCAATCCTTATCGCATTCGCCACAGTTCGCCTCGCTATCTATACGTCCAAGGATGAGATAGGTGTTATGCGTCTTGTTGGCGCCAGTAATGCGTACATTCAGGGCCCGTTCATCGTTACCGGCGTCATCACCGGAGTCATTTCAGCGACGCTTGTCCTGCTTCTCCTGTGGCCGGCAACTCTCTATGCAGGAGTAAAGACTATGGGTTGGTTCGGCGGATTCAATCTGGCGAGTTATTATGCTGGTAACTTTTCTCTTATTTTTGTCATAATTATGAGTTCCGGTATTGTGCTCGGCGCAGTCGCCTCTGTGTTCGCTATACGCAGATATTTGAAGGTCTAGTTCCTGTATGGCAAAAGAAGGTCATAAATACATATTCGTCCTAGGCGGGGTGATGAGCGGTGTGGGGAAGGGAGTCGTGACCAGTTCCATTGGTCTCCTTCTCCAACAGAAGGGGTATCCGGTAAATCTGGTGAAGGTTGACCCATACCTTAACGTTGATGCCGGGACGATGAATCCGACCGAACACGGCGAGGTGTTCGTGCTACGGAGCGGTATGGAGACCGACCAAGATATGGGCAACTATGAGCGATTCCTCGGACGCGACCTTACAAACGAAGACTATATGACAAGCGGGATGGTGTATCAGTCGGTTATCGCGCGCGAGAGAGCGCTCGGATACGATGGGAAATGTGTTGAGGCTATCCCGCACGTGCGCGACGAGATTCTCCGCAGAATTGAAGACGCAGCTTCATACAACGGAAGCAAGGTGTCGGTTATAGAAATCGGCGGGACCATCGGCGACTTCCAGAACGCGCTCTTCATAGAGGCCGCGCGCGTGCTGAAAATGAAATATCCGGACGATGTACTCTTCGTGATGGTGTCGTATCTGCCTACACCGGGCACTCTAGGGGAGATGAAGACGAAGCCGACACAGACTGCAGTACGAGATTTAAATTCATTCGGCGTTCAGCCGGATTTTATTGTCGCGCGTTCCAAGGAGCCCGTTGACGAGAAGCGTAAGGAGAAATTGTCAATCTCTTGTAACGTACCGCATGATCATATTATTTCTGCGCCGGACATCAAAAGTATTTATGAAGCTCCTCTAAACTTTGAAAAGGATAAGCTTGGAGACCAGCTTCTGGATGCGCTTAAATTGCCGGAGAAACGCCGAGCATCGCTAGCTGCCTGGAAGAAGTTCGCGCTCGCCGCCACGAATGTAAAAGTGCCGGAGATTAATGTCGCAATCGTCGGGAAATATTTTGATACCGGCGACTTCGTGCTCGCGGATGCGTACCTCTCTGTCATTGAGGCGATTAAATTCTCGGCCGCAAAGTTAAACCGTAGAGTTAATATAACATGGGTGAATTCAAAGAATCTTGAAGGTAGTAATGCGAAGATTGTCGCCGAACTCGGCAAATATCAAGGCATCATTGTCCCCGGTGGATTCGGGGAGAGTGGTATAGAAGGGAAGATTAAAGCGATACAGTTCGCACGCGAGAAGAAAATTCCATATTTCGGCCTTTGCTACGGTATGCAACTTATGGTTGTTGAATACGCAAGAAATGTGCTGAAATTAAAAGACGCGAACACGACAGAGGTTAAGAAGAGTACTGCCGACCCCGTAGTTGACGTAATGCTGGAACAGAAGAAGCATCTCGCCGACAACAAGTACGGCGGGACGATGCGCCTCGGCGCGTACCCCTGCTACCTGAAGAAAGGGACGCTCGCGCGCGCTGCATATAAAAAAGAGTTGGTAGAAGAACGCCATCGTCACCGATACGAGATAAATTCAAAATATGTAAAAACTCTTGAAGATGCCGGTCTCGTTTTCTCCGGCACCTCTCCTGACGGCGTTCTGATGGAGATAGCCGAGCTCTCGCGCTCGGTGCATCCATTTATGCTCGGGACTCAGTTTCACCCAGAGTTCCAAGCGCGCCCCTTGACCCCGCACCCACTCTTCACCGAGTTCCTCCGATCTGCCATCTCTAGGAAACGAAAGAAATAAGGTGATATACTTATCCACGATAGATACATGTAGTTATTAATTAAATTAGCGCCTAATTTATGAGTACACTTCGAACCATGGTTATCACAAGCACAACAGTGGCTCTCATGCTATCGGCTACCGTCGCGTTTGCTCAGGAGCGACCGAGAGTTGTTGGTGACAGAGTCAATGATAGTAGACCACTAGCCACGTCAACGACCGACCGTGTGAAAGTCACGCGAGAAAAGGCAATGAATCGCCTAGCAGACATTCAGGATAAGGTAAAAAGTGAGATGGCCATACGTCTTGCAGATCGTCTCGGCACACTCAACTCGACGTGGACGAGTCGCTTTACCGATACACTGAATCGCTACGACACAATCGTAGGGAAGATTCAGAGTAGGGCAGATAAAGCGCAGAGTGCCGGTAAGGACGTGTCGACCACTACCGCAGCTATTCTGTCGGCGAAGACTGCGATCGCGAGTGCTCGTACCGCAGTGACCTCGCAAGCGGCCAAGACCTACGAACTCGACACATCTACTGTCGTTACGACATCAGCCACCAGTACCTCAAGCGGTCAGGGTGAGTTGATGAAGGGTCTGCGCAAGTCGTTTCAGACTCTCCACACCACGCTCTTCAAAGACCTTTTCGCTCTTCGCGATGGCCCGATGAAGAATACGCGTAAGGCTGTGCAGGACGCTCATCAGACACTCGGTAAAATCCCCGGAGTTGATGAGGATAACGCAACTTCTACAAAAAAATTGAATCAATAATTCCTAACTGAAATCACTATGGACCAAACACTGAATCAAAATTCCTCAAACAAGATCTGGTACTCCGTCGGCGCCATTATTGTGATCGCACTTGTCGCGTGGTACCTCACATCAAAACAGCCAGTCACAAGCCCCAAGACCACCGTTGACGAACAAGCATCGACACCATCGCTCACAAGTGGCGATACGACCGTAGACATTATGATGGAATTGAATATGACGCCAGACAACTCTGCTACCATCGACCAGGACGCAGCCGCTACCGCCAGCGCCATTCAGGGACTCTGATTAAAGTTGGCGTTTGAATAAAGAGTATTTTTCAAGTATCGTGCAGGAATGCGCGATACTTCGCGTTATTGCGGAATCATCTAATGGTAGGATGCGACTCTCTGAAAGTCGTCATCTTGGTTCGAATCCAAGTTCCGCAGCCGATTTTTAAGCGTAAAAATCGCGTCGAAATGAGGCCTATCGTTATGTGATAGGCACCTGTAGACGGCACATTTTCGACGTCGCTCAATAACCACCAATCGCTAGTTACGTCGCCTGCAGCTTGGATTCGAACGCCGGAACATGTTTCGGTCTGCTGACCGAAACAGTGAGTCGGTGCCCAGACCTCGCAGTGGGTCGATAACAAGGGTTTTTATTTTATGCCGTATACTAATGAAATGAAAGAAGTCGCGGTATTCGGGGGCGGATGCTTCTGGTGCACCGAGGCGGTGTTTCAGATGCTCAAGGGCGTCACCTCGGTGACGCCCGGCTACGCCGGCGGTACAACACCTGACCCAAGCTATGAGGCGGTCAGTAGCGGGCGCACGGGCCACGCCGAGGTGACGCGCATCAAGTATGACCCTACACAAGTCTCGTTCAACACCTTGCTCACCGTCTTTTTTGCCACCCACGACCCGACAACCCTTAATCGGCAGGGAGCAGATGTGGGGACTCAGTATCGCTCCATCATTCTGTATACGACCTCAGTACAAAAAGAAGAGGCAGAAGCGTTTATCAAAGAGGTCGAGAGCTCGACAACTGCTGGCGCTCACGTAGTGACAACAGTCGAGCCATTGACCGAGTTTTATCCAGCAGAGAGTTATCACCAAGACTACTTCGATAAGAACCCCCAAGAGAGCTACTGCAACCTCATCATCAGCCCCAAGGTCGCTAAGGTGCAGAAGCAGTTCGCTGAGCTCCTTAAAAGTAATCAAGAAATCATATGAAAAGAGATGAAGATCTGTCGCCAGAGCTCCGGAGAGTGGCGCGCGAGGGCGGGACCGAGGCACCGTTTACGGGTAAGTATGTCGACAATCACGAGGTGGGGATGTACGCCTGCGCTATTTGTGGGACACAGCTCTTCTCCTCTGATACTAAGTTTGACTCGGGTTCGGGCTGGCCGAGTTTTACCAACCCAGCAAATTTAGAGCATGTTGAACTTCGAGAAGACACAAGTCTCTGGATGAAGAGAACTGAGGTCGTCTGCAAGACCTGTGGCGCCCACCTCGGCCACGTCTTTGACGATGGACCAGTCGATGCGGGAGGAAAAAGATATTGCATCAATTCAGTTTGTCTTGATTTCGATAAACAGGATTAGGCGAGCCCAATCTTGGCGAGAAATGTCGCGAGTTCTTCACCCTCGATCGCGCGCCATGCGCCCGAGGCGAGATCATCTAGGCGAACATTTAATATTCTCGTGCGCTCCAGCTCCACTACAATATTATGCATTGCTGAAACCATTCGGCGTATCTGATGTTTCTTACCCTCGGTGAGTGTAATCGTAAAACTCTTTGGCCCCGTCTTACGCACCGAGCAGGGTTTCGTCAGATAGCCCTCAATGTCCACGCCTGCTTCCATCGTTTTCTTAAAGCTCTCGCGTAGTGGCTCACTCGTGCGCACGCGGTACTCTTTTTCATGTGCATATTCTGGATTGAGAAGCCTGTCGGTTACTCTTCCGTCATTGGTGAGGATGATAAGCCCGCTAGAGTCTTTGTCCAATCTGCCAATCGGGAAAATATCTCCCGCATCGGGACGCCCGAAGGGGCGCTGCGAGGATTGAATATTTTTTTTGATATCTTTCTCGCCCAGTTGAGGCGAATGCGTGATAACGCCGACTGGCTTGTTATAGGCATAATAGAGGTATTTATTTGGTGACGCCTTACCGCGAAGCTCCACCTTATCGCCATAATTCACCTTCTCGCCCAAGAGGGCGACTCTGCCGTTAACGAGCACCTTACCGCGCGCGACGAGCTCGTCCGCACCTCTTCTAGTCGCGACACCCTCTCGTGCGAGGTATTTATTAATCCGCACTCCTTCGAGTACGATGAAACATCGCATAGGGTATTCATCTGTTGTCTTTTCTGCGGGTTTTTGCATGCCGGAACTATAACGGTTTTTTCATTTTAATGCGAAGTGATGGTAAGTAATGTATGGTTGGCAGATGGTCAGAGAAGAAAGCGTTATTCGCTTTGAAAAAGTTTCGTTTGAATACGGGCACAATAAACCCATTCTGGAGGAGGTTGATTTTCCTATCCGTCGCGGGATGAAGATGGCGGTGATGGGTCAGAACGGCGCGGGGAAGTCTACACTCTTCGCGCTGATGACCGGCGAGTTGAAGCCAGAATCTGGCGAGATACACGCGAGTCACGATATGCGCGTGGCGACCGCTCCGCAGGTGCTCCCGCGCAACCAGATGGAGCTCACCGTCCGCGACTTCTTCTTAAAATGTTTCAACGAACCTGTGTATGACATTGACCCGCGCATAGACGATGTGCTTGAAGTGGTAAATTTGAAACATCACGAGAAGCTACACAACAGAGTGATGAAGAGCTTCTCCGGCGGTCAACAGGCGCGCCTTCTGCTCGCATATGCGCTCATCCAGAATCCGGACCTACTTCTCCTAGACGAGCCGACAAATAACTTGGACACGGCCGGCATAGAGCACCTTACCAAGTTTCTCGTTGACTACCAGAAGACATGCATCGTCATCTCTCACGATGCCGAATTCTTAAACGCATTTACAACAGGCGTCTTGTATCTGGATGTCTTTACAAGAAAAGTGGAGCAGTATCACGGAAATTATAATACTGTGCTTCGCGACATTAGTATTCGCATTGATGCAGAAAACAGAAAGAACGCGCAGTTGGAAAAAAAGATTCAGGAGAATAAAGACAAGGCGAACTTCTTCGCACAAAAAGGCGGGAAGATGCGTCTCGTGGCTAAGAAGATGCGCACGGAAGTTGAAGAAATGGAAGAAGCGAAGGTGGATGTGCGTAAAGAGGATAGAACCATCAGGTCTTTCACAATTCCAGCACAGGAGAAATTAAGCGGGACAGTTCTCGCGCTCACATCGTATTCTGTTTTGAAGGGTAAGAAGCCAGTAGTAAAGAAGAAAGTGAATATCTCACTTCGTAAGAATAGCCACCTGCTCTTAAAGGGCCCGAACGGGATAGGCAAGAGCACTTTGCTAGAGAGAATCGCGCTTGGAACGCCGGAGGGAGTCTACATAACTGCCGGAGTGAAGGTTGGTTATTATCGCCAAGATTTCTCTACGCTGGACTTTGACCAGACGGTATACAAGGCACTTGAGATTGCGATGGGCCAGCCGGACGAACAGCGTCTCCGCGCAGTCGCCGCCGGGTTCCTGCTAACCTACGATGTTATGGAGACGAAGATTGGTAGCTTATCAGAAGGGCAGAAGGGTCTCGTTGCTTTTGCTTCTCTCGTGCTTGAGCGACCGGGGTTACTGATTCTGGACGAGCCGACGAACCACATAAACTTCCGCCATCTGCCAGTCATCGCGAAGGCGCTAGACCAGTACGCGGGCGCGATGATTCTCGTCTCTCACGTGCCCGAGTTCGTCTCCCAAATCCGCATTGACGAGATTCTTGACCTAGAAAGATAGACATTTACGAGACAAGCGAACGAGCGACAAGGCCGATAACGAGGATGCCGAGGAAATTAAAAACAAACGAAAGCACAACAAAATACTTCACGCGCATTTTTGAAAATCCGAGAACGGCGATTCCGAGTTCGTCCGGAAGCGGTGAGGCGATTATGAATCCGCCGATGAAAAATGTGAGCCATCGGAAAAAACGGCGTTTGAACAGCATGTGAAAACGCTTCCAGACGCTCCTATGCGTCATCATCTCGGATACGTGCTCCGAGAAACGATTGCGGACAAATCGGAAAATGATGATATCTCCTACGACGGCCCCCATAGCCCCGAAGAGCGCCGTATAGAAGATGCCCTGGAGAATTGATATTTCTCCGAGTGCCGCGATAGCTGGCGCCGTCGTGAATAGCGAAGTAAAGAACATACCCGCTATGAATGCGCCAAATATTCCAATTTCTCCAGCCGAAGCGATAAGGCTCGCGAGTACATTGGTGCGCACCAAGAGTACGGCGACCAACACGCTAAGCATTATGATGGCGATATCGTTCAAGACATTATTCTCGTTCCCGTTTCGCTTTTTCATCTGCATTTCTTACATTGTAGCGTATTTTGTGGTATACTGAACGCATAGCCCGCAAGGCTTCCGCCAGTTGGCGGATTTATTTATTCAAAATGGAAATTCGTAACATCGCCATCATTGCACACGTGGACCACGGTAAGACTGCTCTTACTGACGCCATATTGAAACAGACGGGCGCCGCGAAGGAGGGCACCACGATGGATTCTAACGTGCTTGAATTGGAGCGCGGTATTACCATTTATGCTAAAAATGCGTCAGTTGAATACAAAGGCACAAAGATAAACATCGTAGACACCCCCGGTCACGCAGATTTTGGCAGTGAAGTTGAACGTGTTTTGCGCTCCATTGATTCGGTTCTGCTCGTCGTTGATGCACAGGAGGGCCCGATGCCCCAGACACGTTTCGTATTGAAGAAGTCATTGGAGCTGGGGCTGAAGCCGATTGTCGTTTTGAATAAAATAGACAAGCCGGCTGCCGACCCGGCGCGTTCTCACGACCAAGTACTAGAACTTTTCTTGGAACTCGGTGCTTCTGACGAGCAGTCTGATTTTCCTGTGGTGTATGCTATCGGACGCGATGGGCGAGCATCGCTCACGCCGGATGACCTACTTATGGGCGGGACCGAGGCAAATAAAGATCTCTCACCGCTTCTGGATTTAATTCTTGAGAAAGTACCACCAGCCAATCGCGGCGCGTCAGCAGACGCGCCACTAATGCTCCAGCCGTTTAATCTCGCCTACGATAACTTCATGGGTCGTCTCGCCGTCGGTAGAATCTATGAAGGAACTGTGAAGCCCAATCAACAGGTATTTATCAAGAAGCCGGACGGTACGACGCGCACCGGCAGAACAACAAAGATTTTTACATTCAAAGGGCTGGAACGCGTTGAAGTACCTGAAGCATCGGCTGGAGACATCGCGCTCATTGCCGGCCTTCCAGACATCTACATCGGCGAGACAGTTACGACTAACGAGTCGTCAAATCCTCTGCCGGCCATCGCCGTAGACGAGCCGACTATCGCGCTCAACTTTTTAATCAATAACTCGCCATTCGCCGGTAAGGAAGGGAGGTATGTCACCAGTAGGCAGATACGCGACCGTCTGATTAAGGAACTGGAGGTCAATGTCGGACTTAAAATAGATTTTGATAAAACAGAAATATTTCACGTCTCCGGTCGTGGGGAGCTACATGTCGCGGTGCTTCTTGAAAATATGCGTCGCGAAGGATACGAACTTCAGGTCTCCCAGCCACAAGTCATCATCCGTGAAGAAGGCGGAGTGAAGATGGAACCGTTTGAAGAGGTCATCGTTGATACGCCGTCAGAATTCCAAGGCGCGATTATTGAAAAACTAGGTCAGAGAGCATTTGTGCTTCAGAACCTCACTCAGCACGGCAACATAGTACGCATCACGCTTGTCGGCCCGACGCGCGGGCTCCTAGGATATAAAAATATGTTTGTTATTGATACAAAGGGAGAAGGCATTCTCTCTTCCCGTGTGCTCGGCTTCAGACCATACGCAGGTGAAATCAAGAAGCGTCAAGTCGGCTCTATGATCTCTATGGCGACTGGGAAGGCGCTCGGCTACGCGCTCTGGTATCTGCAGGACCGTGGTCAGCTCTATATTAAGCCGGCGACTGAGGTGTATGAGGGCATGGTAATAGGAAACACAGCCAAGGGCGAAGAGATGCAGGCGAACCCGACGAAGGGAAAGAATCAGTCCAACGTTCGCACCTCTTCTATGGATGAAGCCATCGTGCTTGTGCCGATATTTGACCTCACGATTGAACGCGGATTGGAGATTATGGGCGACGACGAGTATCTAGAAATTACGCCACTCTCTGTACGCCTTCGTAAACAGTATCTCACCGAAAACGATCGCGCCAAAGCCCGCCGCTAACTGCTATAATATCTCAACATGTCGTCTTCTCGGGCGTTTGTTGATGGACTTCTAAAAAAAGCCGATGTAATCATCGGCGGTGGTAGGCCATGGGACATTACAGTTAGTGACGGACGTTTATTTGATTCTGTTCTTAGCTACGGGACGCTAGGATTAGGTGAGGCATACATGGATGGCTGGTGGGACTCTAAAGCGTTGGACCAATTTTTTTGTAAGGTTATTTCTGCAGGATTGGAGAAAGATGTTCAACGTAATTGGCACACCCTTTTTCTGCTATTGAAAGCGCGTTTTGCCAATAGACAATCAAGAAAGCGCGCGACCGTTGTCGCGCACGAACATTATGACTTAAGCGCAGAACTCTATATGTCGTTTCTGGACCCGTACAATCAGTACACTTGCGGATATTTTAAAAATACTGACAGTCTAAATGTGGCGCAGGAACAGAAGCTGGATTTGATATGCAAAAAATTACAGTTAAAATCTGATGACCGAGTGTTGGATATCGGCTGTGGCTGGGGAGGGTTCGCGAAGTATGCCGCCAAACAGTACGGTGTTCACGTTACGGGAATTACTCTTTCAAAAGAACAGTTGGCGTATGCAAAAGAATTTACCAAAGGCTTGGACGTGGAGTTGCGTCTGCAGGATTATCGGGACCTACACGGCACGTTTGATAAAATCTTGGTCTGCGGAATGATTGAACACGTCGGACATAAAAATTATCGTGAGATGATGGAAATTGTAAATAAGAATCTCACAGATGATGGACTTTTTCTCCTACACACTATCGGCTACAGTCGTTCGGTATATACTACCGACCCGTTTATTGATAAATATATTTTCCCTGGAGGTATGCCACCGTCTATAGCTCAGATAGGGAGGGCGATAGATAAACTCTTCGTGACAGAAGACCTGCACAACTTCGGCTCGGATTATGACAAGACACTAATGGCATGGTTTCATAATTTTGATTCTGCATGGCCGAAATTGAAAAATAAATATGATCAAAGATTTTATCGGATGTGGAAATATTATCTTCTCTCATGCGCGGGCGCGTTCCGTTCTCGAGACATTCAGCTTTGGCAGATTGTCCTGTCTAAGCGTGGGGTCCCCGGAGGTTACCAATCCATGCGCTAGGGTATACTTTATTAATGACACTCGTTGAGTATAAGAAAGCGTTCTTAAAATATGCGCCGATAGAGAGTTTTTCGGCTGGGTTAGAGCTGACTGGACAGGAAGTGAAATCGCTCCGCAACAAGCTCGGCTCGCTCGATGGGTCACGCGTAGTGGTGCGCGGAGGCGAAGCGTTCATTGTCGGTATGACTATTCCTGCCTACCAAGCCAGCAACGCGCTAAAGAGCTACGACCCAGAGCGAGCACGCAGACTTTTATTAACTAAAAAAGAAATCGCATATTTGTACGCGGCGGATTCAAAGAAAGGCTTGACAATCATACCTCTTGAGGTGTATACTAACAAAAGGTTAATTAAGGTGCGTATAGCGATAGTCCGTGGCAAGGGCAAGTCTGATAAACGCGAGGACTTAAAGAAACGCGATGCTCTTAGAGAGACAGGACGAGTTTTGAAAAATCACTGATGTCGGGACGTAGTACGTCCCGACATGGTCAGTCGCAGAAAGTACACGATGCTTCATCGCACCCGAAGGGGTGTAAGTGGTATCATGTATTTCCTGGGGGTGACCGGCTTTGACGGTCTGTACCTTGAAAGACGTGCGACGCAGTGCTCTCCCGCCAACACTTTAAAAGGGCAGGGAAACATACTTGCTAAGAATACTCTTGCAAGCGTGAAGTCTCCATACTTCGGTATGTCTAACTTCGCGTTCGCGTTCGCGAAAGTCTAACGACCAACGCTACGCGACGTTTGTCTTCTTTCGGCGCTCATAGCGTTGGAGACAGGCGGAATTATCTGTGAGCTCGATGTACGGACTCCCGACCGCACATCTAAATAAGGGATCGGGTAGGAATGGTTTCGTCTGCGTTCCTCGCATCCTATCTTAAATATAACGTTGACTACGCGTCGTAGACTCTCTTTCAGAGACGGATTCGGACTCGGGTTCGATTCCCGACACTTCCACAAAACGAAACTTCAGTCGGATTCAATTCGGAACCGAGCCCTGCGAAAGCCAGGGCTCGGTGCATTTCCGCGCGCAAGCGCGCGGTATTTTCTGACGGCGGGGATGCTCTGAAATGCATGAATTTGCTCTGAATTGTGGGGTTCGTTCCGACCTTGCGAACGAAATTGGAAATCTCGTGCAAGTCGTCGGACGAACTCAAAACGAGGGCTTGTTTCGTATCCAAAACCCACTCCCGCAGGGGTTCGACCCAATTTTTTCTCCCGCGTTCAAAATCTTTCTTTTTCTCTTGCAAAGCGGCGGCGGAGCGCATGAGAGCATCTTTCTTGGTCAGGTAAATAGGTTTTGAAATATCACCGTCCAAATACACACCGACAAGTTTTTCCATGCGCTCCTCGCCCGCTTTGATCTCTAAAGAAAGATTTTGAATCTCGCTCCCTGACGCGGTGATTTCTTCGCGCTCCCACTCGTTCACTTTGTTTAGCATCCAACCGGTGTACCTATCGGGGAGCGAGATAGTTTGAAGCCGTTCCTTGATTTGACTTGCGAGCAGGTCTTCGCGCAGATACTTCGCACCGCAGTTTCCTTTCTTTTTCGTACAGCGATAATAGCGATAGCGACCGCCAGATTTCCCGGTACACCACTGCGCGGTGAACATCCCGCCACACTCAGCGCAACGAAAAAGATTGGCAAAAGGAAAATCGTGCTTGCCGCGCACTTTGCGCTTATGTCCTCTGCCCGCAAGTATTTTTTGGACGGCTTCAAACTGACGCGGAGAAAGAATTGGCGCAAAGCTTCCGGGAAAATATTCGCCATGATGCAAAGTGAACCCCAAATAAGCACTATTGGTTAATATCCTTTTTACGGAAGCTTTGCCAACTGGCGTTCCGGCCCTAGTCGTAACATTATGGTCCGCCAAAAACTGCGCCATAGAGACGAGTGTATACGACCCTTTGGCGTATTCTTCGTACGCTTTGACAATGATGCGTGATTTAACTGCGTCTGGTTCTATATTGCGCGTCTTAGGGTTGTTCACATAGCCAAAGGGAGCTTTCGCTAGCCACTCGCCTCGGCGCAGTTTTTGGCGGACGCCGCGCTTAATATTTTCGCTCAAATTGTCTGAATAATATTTGCTTTGGCCGAACGCCACTTGCAACATAAAGAGCCCCTGCGGAGTGGGTTCAAACCAAAATGTCGGAAAGCGCAAAGAGACAATTTTAGAAGTGTCTACGGCGTATATGATGCGTCCTCCGTCGATACTGTTACGCGCCAACCTGTCGGGATGCCACGCGAGAATTCCCACACCATCCATTTTCTCAATACGCATCATCATAACGCCGAACACTTCGCGCCCCGGACTCTTTGCGCTTTTCGACTCTTGAAATTCCTCAAGAATTTCAAGATTTTCTCTGCTCGCAAATTCACGAAGCTCAAATAACTGCGCTTCGATGGACATTATCTGCTTGTCGTCCTCCTCGGTACTTTTGCGAGCATAGAGAAAATATTTTGGTTTTGCCATACGTTTCTATACTATCACTTAGAAACGTATGGCGGATACGAAACAAGTGCAAATTCATGCATTTCAGAGCATCCCCGCCGTCAGAAAATACCGCGCGCTGGCGCGCGGAAATGCACCGAGCCCTGGCTTTCGCAGGGCTCGGTTCCGAATTGAATCCGACTGAAGTTTCGTTTTGTGGGGATATTCTAACCTTTGCGCGAACTTTTTACGAACAAAGCAACTGACCATCTCGCACCTCGCAGAGCCTCGGTGCTCGCCCCGCTCGCGGACTCGCGCGGCCGCCCGTCGCCCTGCCGCTTCCTATGCATTTTTGTTTTGGCGGGGGAATGCATTGAAGAATGGAATGGAGCGGCAGGGCGAAGGGCAAAACAGGAGATTTGCATTTAAGTAGATAGTGGTAAACTGTATTAACCCTGCGAGGGACAATTAACAACTAATTTTAAATTATGACAAGTCTTGAAAATCCGAACCCAAGAGAAACCTTTGATAAAAATGAGGACGGTATTGCTCAAACAAAAAAAGCAATTGCCGAAGCCGTTGCCGCCGGCGATTATGACAAGGTTGGAACATTAGCCCAGGAAGCAAAAGGCATGGAAGCGTCAAACCTCGAAATGAGCACGGTCTCACAGGAAGCCGTTGATGATAATAAAGCTTTTGACGAAGCAAAGGCTGCAGAAGAAAAAGCAAAAAGAGATACTGAACTTGCCGAGCAAGCAAAACTGCAAGCAGCGAAAGATTCGCAAGAAGCAGCCGCACTTTTGGCGAAACTTCAAGGTAGCCCCGCAGAAGCTCCATCAACGGAAACAACCGAAGCGTCGGTGATTGGGAATGCCGAACCAGTGGCCACTGAAAATACTGTGGAAAGAACAACCACGAATCCTGAAGAACAAGAAGTAGTCCAGAAAGCGTTAGAAACGATTCAAGAAAAATTGGGAAACTACAAGGACAGTTACGGGACCATCTTATTCAAGGTGGGCGATAACGAGATAGAAGTACGTAGTAATGACAAGGGTCCTGGATGGGAACCTTTCCGTGTTCAAATCCCTGCCGACTTCGGCAGACTATTCAAAAAGGACGCTCCGATTGGATCTTCTTATTCCCCTGCGCTTGGAACCCTTAGAAGTGTACTTGATCGAAGCTATAAACCTTCTTGGGACGGGGGGCGATAAGTTCAGATAGAATCTCCAGTAAAGCGTTTGATGTAGCAATACGGTTACACTATGACTGACGAAATCACAACAAAAATAGCGTTGTTTAAGGGGAAAGAAATTAGACGAACACTACACAGCGGCGAATGGTGGTTTGTCATTGCCGATGTGATAGTGGCGTTGACCGACTCGGCGCAACCGGACGGCTATATAAAAGATATGCGCCGCAGGGACTCGGAGTTATCCACAGGGTGGGGGCAAATTGCCACCCCCCTTTCTATTCCCACAGCCGGTGGCCCCCAAAAGCTGAATTGTGCCAATACCGAAGGGATTTTCCGCATCATCCAGTCCATACCATCTCCCAAGGCCGAGCCGTTCAAGCGTTGGCTCGCAAAGGTTGGTTACGAACGAATACAAGAGATAGAGAACCCAGAACTGGCAACGAAGCGGACGCGCATGCTGTACAAGCTCAAAGGGTATAGCGACGATTGGATAGAAAAACGCATGCGCGGCATTGCAATCCGCGAAGAACTAACCGACGAATGGAAAAATCGCGGAGCAAAAGACCAAAGAGATTACGAAATCCTAACGGCTGAAATTTCTAAAGCGACTTTTGGTGTCACGCCAAGCGAGTACAAAAAGTTAAAGGGACTGGCACGAGAAAATTTGCGCGACCATATGGACGACTTTGAACTCATTTTTAATATGCTTGGCGAAAGATCCACGACCGAAATACATCGTCAAGAAAAGTCCGTTGGCGTACCGAAACTCAAGCAGGACGCGCATCGCGGCGGAAGAGTAGCTGGAAATGCCCGAAAAGAATTGGAAAAAGAACTAGGGCGTTCTGTGGTATCAAAAAAGAATTTTTTGCAAAAACCGGAAGATAAAAAGCGACTGAGCAAGTAATCCTTTCTGAAGGGAGCAATCCCCGCCATTTTATAATTTCTCCTCAAAATGGCGGGGATTATGTGCGCGGTGGGAGGGCGGGCAAGCAAGCACATAGACTTTGAGCCTCGCCATTCCTTTGAAATTGGTTTGGCGAGGCACCTTTCTGTATTTGCATCGAACGGCTCATTTCTTCCCATGTGAGCCGTTAGGCGGGAAGATTTGAGCCGTTCCCGCCCGAGCCCTGCCGCTCCATTCCATTCTTCAATGCATTCCCCCGCCAAAACAAAAATGCATAGGAAGCGGCAGGGCGAAGGGCGGCCCCGCGAGTCCGCGAGCGGGGCGAGCACCGAGGCTCTGCGAGGTGCGAGATGGTCAGTTGCTTTGTTCGTAAAAAGTTCGCGCAAAGGTTAGAATATCCCCACCAAAATAAAAAACCACTCAATTGAGTGGTTTTTTGCGAAGTGGTGGTCATTGTACCAAAATGGACTCATTTCGAAATGTCGAAATTGGGTCAGTCCACTGTCCCTTTACCAGGCTTGCGCATTTTGTGTATGCGTGTTATGATATAAAAAGGTTGTATTCGGGGAACCCCACGAATATTTTGGTCTTTTAACGTTTCAGAAGGAGGTGCCAGATGGCGCTCAAATCAGCGAATCAATCGATTCGCTGGAAAGAGCGAATCGGTATCATGGCCGTTGGCCATACCTTCAAACAGGTAGAGGAATTCGTGTTTGATTACACTCTCTACCCGCTAGTGATAGCATTTTGGGGCGCAATGATTGGCGGTCTCGTTATGACCGCGTTCTCGGCTCTCGTCTGCTATCTCTACATTCTCTTCTACGACTGGGCCAAAAAGGATTGGCTCGGACTCGAACTTCTGAAAGAAGTAAGAGATGGGGGAGAGAAGCATGGCCGTATAGCAAGCTTCATGCAACGACTAGCTCGTAATGGTGATTGGTATGCGTTCTTCGCTCTGTCCATTTATACGGACCCGTTCGTAACGACCGTCTATCTGCGACAAGGCGCAGGACAGTACAACGGCCTCTCGGCTCGGGATTGGAAAATATTCTGGGCGAGTGTCTTGGTCGCCAATCTCTGGTGGACGGTTGTCGTGACCTTCGCGGTCGCTGGCGCTCGTTACATCCTCAACTGGCTCGGTTTCGCTTAATCGGCGGCATGCACATACGCATTGTCGCCGGTTTTCTTTTTACACCCGTGTGGTATAAATCCAGTATGAAGGTCGGCAAGCTAATTATACTGTTCGTTGTTTTAGCTTCGTTGGTATCGTCTAGCGTGGCATTTTATAAGTTCTACATCGTTCGTGATTATCTCGTTTTTGCAAATGTTTCGTGTGATTCTACTCTGCATTCTTGTTTTGTTGGAGACGGCGATAGTGCCACGCAATACTATGAAAAGATTAGCAAGAAGGCCAATACGATTCCTGTTTGCAATGGGTGGTTGAATCAGTGCCAAGAATTATCTTGCACACAAGGAGATTCAAGCTGTACCATTGAATACTGTCAATCAGACACCGGAGATACATGTTATGGCCCAGTATCTACTAATCAATAATCATGTCTGTCTTTTCAGAAACTTCAGGGCTCTACACTTCATTATCGGAAGCATTACTAGAACTAGAGAGACGTCGGAATGATAAAAAATTGCAACAGAAAGTAAATAACTATTTTGCATCGTATCCATGCCCGCCAGAACTGGCAGTAGAGCCACGGATAGTGATGGCACCTCCGCTTGTTAGTCCAAATCTCGAGCTTGAGTATTTTCTTAACGTTTGTGAATCTCTGTCAATGCGAAGTATTTTTTATGAATTCAGAAAGGATAAATTTGTTCATCTTAATTTTGAGAAACATTATTTAGGGAAACTGGTTTTCTTCAGAAAAAACATTTCTGGCGATAATGAAATCACCGGGTCAATGCGTATTGTTGATTTTGAAAAGGACCAAGGAAAACCGATGGATGAGATTAAAACCATACAAGGAGAAAATTTCGTTGACTTTCACCATCGCCTCGTCTCAGAGTATTTACCGCACACAAATATTGAGATACATGACTTTTCTGAATGGTTTCGGAATAGCTGTTTATTCTCACCGGAATTGCCATACCTTCGATATCTTGGATTATTCATTCGTGACGGAATCTTGTTTAGTAACTTTGTCACTGAAAAATATCAATCATCCTTTACTCACGATCGGGTCATTCCGGCGTTTGAAAAACTTAAAGAAGTGTTTGGTGTGTCGCCACTTATAGTGCCTATTGAACCCGTGGAAACAGATTCAGAGCCCTTTTGGTGTTATTATCCTGAGGAAGTCCGCCAATTCGTATAATCCGAGGGAATGCGCCTCTTCTGGGACTCATATCCGCGCAAGACTAAAAAGTATATAGCTATGTAAGTATTTTCTTAATTGGTACGAGCTTAAATGATTTTGCAGAATTTATATATTCAGCGAGTGGTCCAATATTGTATTTTGCACGTCGTCCATTTACATTTCTAATGTCTCTAATTGGCCAATATGTAAATTTACCCTTTTTGTTTGTATAAAACTGCGTACCGAATTTTTGAGATTTATTTTCATTCGTCAGTATTCGATCAGTCAAAAAAGCAATGTGCATAAGAGTGATATCCTTCGGATCTTTTTTATATGCAGATAGCATCAGACGCAAGCACTTTTTTTGGAAACGCAAATCATCATCAGCATGCTGGACTATCAACCATGCATTCTTACTCCCATCTGTTCCTACTAACGAATTGGTTGGCCAACCATAGCGCGTTACTATCTCTTTAATTTTTTCTGTATTAATTTTAAGAATGCGTTTATTAACGACACCTTTTTGTTGTCGTTTCTGGACCGCTTTTTGATCCAAATCAACCATTTTTCGTAACGTAGTAGCTAATTTAGTATTCATGTATAAAAAATAACGAGGATGACAGCACTGCCGTCATCCTCGCGTTACACGATTGAAAACTCCGACTCAATCGTCTGGGTCCTGCTTTCCATTTGGACCCGTGCTCCAGCTGTTGTTAAATGCAGTTGGAGATTCGACAGACTCGATCGCGCATACTGCCGCAAAGATCTCGGCCTGCTTCGCACATACCTGCTCAGGTGGATTTTTAATAGGACTCACCTCCTTTCGTTAATCCCGTTGAGAGTATAGCAACAATGGCGTCTGAAATCAAGAGACCTGTTAGATGTTCAAGCCAGTACCATTGACCATTCGGATTAACTTCTAGGAAGTAACAGTTACCGTGTTTATCGACGGCGAAATCAAAAGCTCCAAATTCAAGTCCTAGTGTTTGTAGCATTGAATGACATCGGGCAGTTATTTCTTCGGGTAGATTAACTTGGGTGTACTTCAACTTCTCGATAAAGTCTGGATTTCTCCAGTCGACTGACGTTTCCGAATGTTCTTGTGAGTCAATCTTCACGGGGAAGATTTTGTCGCCAACAACGGTCACTCGAAGCTCGTATTCTTTATCAATGAACTCCTGAAAAAGTGACGGCATTTTTCTCACCAACTCAAATCGAGTCAGATGCTCGCGACTAATCAGTGTCGTGGGAATGTTGAACGACTTTTCCTCATAGTCAAGCATCTCATGATGAATAGCTTTGAAGATCATTCGTTCATCACAGGACATGAAGAATTGCTTTACGTGTTCTGGATCGTTGGTGATGATTGTGCGAGGAATGGTAAATCCAAGTTCGCGTGCAATCTTCAGTTGTAGAACCTTCTTTCGTGCCCGTTCGAGACTAACAGGATTACTTAACCAGAAAACCTCGCCAATTGTTGACGACCAAAGACCTTCGAGGAATTGGTTCGTCTCTATTTCCGCATATTTGCGTTGCACAGGATCTGTGATTGGTGAATCCAAACGGTTCGGTCTGCGATACCAAATGCTTTTGACATCGGTCGAGAGAAGTCTTTTGTCGTTGTCTAACATCTCGAAGCCAAAAGTATCTTGGTTTACGCCGAATTTTATTATGAGTTCTCCTTTAGCCAGTCGATCTACATCGAACCGGAAGACGTTTACTCCTAGATTCTCCAGTTTGTTGATAACGATTTCGGAGTGAATTCCATCAACAGAATTTGTGAGAACCAGAATTGTATTTCTCATGGCTATCTCCTTTGAAAGAACGTTTGACCCCAGATGGACCAATTGGGGATATTGTACTCTAATCTTACAAAAAATCAAGTTGCTGTTTTGGGCATACACAAACTATCACTGAACCCATTTCATGGTAAAATAATCAATATAAAAGTCGGCAGGATTCTTATGTTGTTTATTTGAGTAAAAAATTCATATGCTCACCATCTTAGCTTCTGCAAAACCAAGTCCGATTCACGGAGTTGGGCTTTTTGCCGATCAATTTATTCCGAAAGGAACAATCACATGGCGATTCGATCCCACTTTCGATATTTTTTTTACAGAGGACGAAGTTGAAAAATTACCAGAGCCGCAGAAACGCCTTATCAAATTTTTCGCATACTTTTCTGCCGGCCGAAAGGTTTACATTTATTCGATTGATGACAGTCGTTTTTTGAACCACTCAACTCATCCGAACAACGACTGTCCTCTCTTGCATGGCGAAACAGAATTATGCAACATATCAAATCGCGACATACAAATTGGCGAGGAGCTTACTGTTGATTATCGTTCGTTTGATGACATAGACAAAGAGAGCAGATCGGCATATTTACAGAACAGTTGATGTATTATGGATGCAAACACCTAAGACATGGATTACAACCTACTCGCCAATTTACAATATTGCAAGGATATCGTTGATGGCCTAATGAGTTTCATTTTGTATAGTCACATCCCCTCTATTGTCATAGCGCTTATCGTGAGCAGTTACGTCTTATATAAAACAAAATCATTGGCAGGGCGTGTCCTCTTTGCATTAGCGGTTACTTTTTCTCTGTGGGTTGGGCTAAGTCTAAGTATCTGGCTCTGGTATGGACAGGCGAGTCCTCTTATGGCCGCATGGTCTGTGCTCGGTCTGCTCACTGACATTATGTTTATTCTGGTCTTCTATTTTGTGTATGTACTCGTTTTTGAGAAAAACATGCCTGGTTGGATGTTTATAGGATGGTCAATTCTTTTGGTCCCAGTCCTATTTTTTACCTCAACTAATTTCAATCTCATCGGATATGACATAAGGGACTGCGTGGCTGTAGAAAATACTATGTTTACGAATTATTACTATGGAATAGGCTTTCTCGTTTTTCTACTTCTTCCGATCATTGGTTATATAGGGTGGAAACGCGCCACCACTGCGAACAAGGGAGGTATACCCATGGTAATAGCCGGAGCAGAACTGTTCCTCTTGGCATTTTTCACAACTGGTGTGATCGCAACGTATTTGGTAGACAATAATATCATCTCGGACTTTGGTCTTGAGCAGTACGGTATTATGGCGATGGCGGTCTTTATGACTTTTTTGGGATATGTAATCGTGAAGTATCAGGAATTTAGGATAAAACTTATTGCCACTCAGGCACTTGTTGTTGCTATTGTCATACTCATAGCGACAGGGTTCACATTCGCGCAGAATACAATGAGTTATGTGCTGGTTGGCGTCACTCTCGCGCTCGCAGCAATAACGGGTTATCTCCTCATAGGAAGCGTAAAAAAAGAAATAGATCAGCGTGAACGTATTGAGAAGCTCGCGAAGGAGCTTGAGGTCTCCAATGAACAGCTGTCCGAATTTATGTCGCTCGCGACGCACGAGATTCGCAATCCCGCCACGTTTATCAAAGGATTCACGGCGGGAGCGCTTGAAGGCGACTTGGGCGAACTCACTCCGGCGATAAAGGACGGTATGCAAAAGATTTTTGTGCGAGTAAATGACATCATTCATCTTGGCAACCAGTATTTGGATAAGTCAAAACTGGAGCTGAATCAGCTCAAGTATGAATTCACCACACTTGATCTCGGCAAACTTGTAGAAGACTTGGTACGCGAGTCTCAACCGACTGCCACCCAATATGGCATCACTGCTACATCCGCCATCGATAAATCAGCGGACTACACTGTGCAGGCCGACAGCGGGAAGATAAAAGAAGTCATCGAAAATCTTATTGATAATGCAATCAAGTATACGCCGAAAGGCTCGGTGACCGTCTCGGTATTGAAAGGCGATAACACGGTAACTGTGAAGATTGCCGACACTGGCAACGGCATACCGGCCGAGGTCATCCCACAGCTCTTTAAGAAGTTCTCACGAGCTGATGCACAAAAAGCAAACCTATCGGGCACCGGTCTTGGACTCTATCTCGCCAAGATATTTATCGATGCACACCACGGCAGGATTTGGGTAGAATCTCAAGGTAAGGACAACGGTTCAACATTCTATGTGGAGTTGCCGGTGAATCAACCAAACACTGGTAGATAAACGTTTCTCAAGGAGCCGTTCTCGCCCGAGCCACGCCACCATACCTTGCCTCTACACTGCGCCCGTCCATAGCCTTGGCGAAAAAACCATTCAATTGAATGGTTTTTTATTTTTGTGGTACAGTGCCTACCATGTCTCCTGCACCAATTAAAAAGGTAAAAAATCAGCCAACCAATAAGTCTGGAAAGAAACCACATCCGCAGCGCTGGTGGCAGATGGGTCTCGGCGGTCCGTCGTTCTTCGGCAATCTCCTGACCACTGTTCTCATATTTTTTCTCCTCATGAGTGCGTACTCAATAATTGAGAGTTTCGTCCAACCAACGAGCAACATACCCCTCTCCGTAGTCGCGGCCGACGTTGCAGAAGGGAAAATAAAATCAATTATTGTGAAGGGTGACTCGCTTGATTTGGTCTATACTGACGAGTCTATTAAGGTCTCGCGCAAGGATTCTTCAGCCGGTTTGCCGGAGACGCTCTCGACCTATGGCGTTACTCCAGCAGAACTCTCCAAAGTCTCCATCACGATACAGGGGCAGTCGGGATTTGAATTCTGGTTTCTCACCCTCGCGCCGATTCTTATTCCCCTTCTATTTATAGGATTCATCTTTTGGTTCCTGTCGCGACAAGTGAAGGGCGCAGGGATGCAGGCCTTTACCTTCGGCCAGTCCAAGGCACGCATTATTGACCCCGCAGACTCCTCGCAGAGAGTCACATTTGCGGATGTCGCCGGCGCGCGCGAGGCAAAGGAAGAACTTCTAGAAATCGTGGACTTTCTCAAGAGTCCAAAAAAATTCTTAGACATCGGTGCGCGCATCCCGAAGGGCATCATCCTCATGGGAGCGCCTGGGACAGGGAAAACTCTTCTCGCGAGAGCTGTCGCCGGCGAAGCCGGCGTACCGTTCTTCTCTATATCCGGGAGTGAGTTTGTAGAAATGTTTGTCGGTGTCGGCGCTTCTCGCGTGCGCGACTTATTCCAAATGGCTAAGAAAGCTGCGCCCGCGATTATATTCGTTGATGAAATTGACGCTGTTGGACGTGTGCGTGGCTCTGGCGTTGGTGGCGGTAACGACGAGCGCGAGCAGACGCTCAATCAGATTCTAGTAGAGATGGACGGCTTTGAACCGACAGAGAAAGTGGTTGTGATGGCGGCGACGAACCGTCCGGACGTTCTTGACCCTGCACTTCTGCGCCCAGGCCGATTTGACAGGCGCGTAACAATTGACCTACCTGACCGACGCGACCGCGAAGAGATTCTTGGCATACACGCGAGAAAGAAGCCTCTAGGGCCTGATGTTGCACTCGCCGTTATCGCCGAACGCACTCCAGGTTTCTCTGGAGCCGAACTCTATTCACTGATGAACGAAGGCGCGATTCTTGCCGCACGCGAGAATCGTACGGAGGTTACGCAATACGATTTAATACGCTCTATTGAAAAAGTGATGCTCGGTCCGGAAAGAAAATCGCATCTATTATCTAAAAAAGAAAAAGAACTTACCGCATATCACGAGGCTGGCCACGCGCTCGTATCTTCTATACTCCCCTATGCCGACCCTGTGCATAAAATTTCAGTAATCAGCAGAGGCAGAGCCGCTGGCTACACGCTCAAACTTCCGTTTGAAGACAAGAGAATGCATTCAAAAAAGCAGTTTCTTGATGACATCGCCGCGACTCTTGGCGGGTACGTTGCCGAGGAGATGCTCTTTGACGATGTGACGACGGGACCTTCTAACGACCTTATGGTTATCACGGCGCTCGCGCGCGAAATGGTGACTCGCTACGGAATGAGCGAGAAGATGGGTCCGATAGCATTCGGCGAGAGACAACTAGGCAACGAGCCGTACTCCGAGCATGTAGCGATGCAAATTGACGCAGAAGTCGCCCGCATTATTGACGAGGCGAAGACGCGTGCGAAGCAGGTTATCAGCGAGCACCGTGGCGCACTTGATGCGATAGCAAAAGAGTTGATTGAAAAAGAAACTGTTGAGCGCGCAGAGTTTGAAAAAATTCTTATCGCGAACGGCATCACGCCAAAGAAGCGCGAAGAAGAGGGAATAGATATCGTTCCGTTTCAATCTTAGTCCACCCGCTTGGATTCGGACCAAGGACCCTCGAGGTATAAGCTCGATGCTCTAACCAGCTGAGCTACGGGTGGGGAACAAATATACTGTAGCGCATGACTACTCCAAATGCATCTCTCGCTCGGCTAGAGAGGCGCGTAGAGCGAGAGCGGGATGGTTTTTTAATTCTGGGTCGCTCGCGATGAGGCGCGCCGCCTCGGCGCGCGCGGCTTCAACCAGCTTAATGTTCTTTAATGCTTCCATCGCGATGTCCGAGACGCCCCACTGTTTCCCCCCGCCGAGCTCGCCCGCACCGCGTAGCGCGAGGTCATATTCGGCGAGTTCAAAGCCGTTTTTCGCCGTCGTGAGAGCCTTCATCCGATTTCTTGTCGCCTCGCCAAATGTTTCTGGGAGTGCAAAGCAGTATGACTGATGTGTACTACGCAAGACGCGTCCGCGCAGTTGATGGAGCTGGGCGAGTCCGAATCGCTCGGCGCCTTCAATCAATATTACAGTTGCATTTGGAACGTTTACGCCAACCTCAACGACGGAGGTCGCGACAAGAATATCTATCTCACCATCCTCAAAATTTTTCATAGTTTCTTCTTTCTCTTTTGGTGTCATCTTACTGTGGAGTATTCCAATGGTCGCATTAGAGAATACGGATTTTTTCAAACGCTCCGCCTCGGCTTTTACAGACTTCGCTTGGAGCGCGAATTCTTTCTTTGGATCCGGTTCGTCTATTCTTGGGCAAATAACATATGCCTGATGACCGAGAGCGAGCTCGGCTCGCACGCGTTCGTAGGCACTCTCACGTTTCTCCGGTCCGAGCACCTCTGTAATTACAGATTTTCTACCTACCGGCATTTCATCAAGCAATGTCAAATCTAAGTCGCCGTAGATAGTGAGAGCGAGGGTTCGCGGGATTGGCGTCGCCGTCATAGAGAGAAGGTGCGGTGCTATTTCACCTTTCGTTGCAAGCTTTTGTCTGTGCATCGTTCCAAATCTATGTTGCTCGTCTATTATTGCGTAGGCGAAGTATTTGAAAGAGAGCGACTTCTCAATGAGTGCGTGCGTGCCGATAACAATCGGTATCTCGCCAGAGGCCACCATCTTCTTGAACGCAGCTTTAGAGAGTTTCGCTGACTCTTCATATCGCACGCGGGAAGGGAACTTCCGACATTCGCTACCGGTAATTAAACCAATAGGTATTGGATGATCTTTGAAATAAGAAATAAATGTAGAAAAATGTTGTTTAGCGAGAATTTCGGTTGGGCAGAGATATGCGACTTGGAGCGTGCCGGCGATTCTCCCTGCCGGTTTTGACGTTGCGACCAAGTAAGCAGTCGCCGCAGCGACCGCTGTTTTACCGCTCCCGACATCGCCTTCAAGGAGTCGCAACATTGGATGCATTTTTTCAAAATCCGCGACAATTGCGTTGATAGCCCTCAATTGCGCGGAAGTCGCGGGGAAAGGAAATGATGCGATAAAATTTGCGAGCGCGTGGCGGTCAACGGATACTGCGAGAGCCTTCTGCTCTACAAGAGTACGACGACGTTTTTGCATTACTACTTGGAGTGCGAACACTTCCTCAAAGGCGAATCGCTTACGCGCCGCAGTCGCGTCTGACAATTTTTTCGGCGCATGAATGAACACCAACGCAGATGAGAGTGATGGAAGGTTGTATTTCTCCAGTATTTCTGTCGGTATCGGGTCTTCTCCGCCAAAGGCGTATCCGCCTTCGGCAGAAAAAACTTTCCTCATCGCATGAAGAAACCATAGCGATGAGATGCCCTGACTCTCAGGATAAACAGGATATAGCAAGGCCTCGCCTTGCTGAACAGAAGCGCCGACCTTGGTGAAAAGATTTTCATGCGCGGCGTCCGGCGCGATAGGTGATTTATCTATCGCAGGATTCGCGAGATACATTTTCGCGCCTTCGCCTGCGACCCGCCCGCTCACCTTCACGACCATGCCGTCATAAAGTGTTTTTGCGATGTATGGCTGACTGAACCACATCATTTTAATTTTCCCCGATGCGTCTTCTAGCCATGCCTCTGCTATCGGTCGACGGCTCTTCCAGGTCCTCCTGATGTCGGGCTTGCGCACTGTGCCATACAATGTCACATCTGCTCCTGCCGATATTCCTGCAATTGTTCCTGTCTGTCCAGCGGACTCATACCGAGCAGGGAAGTGATACAACAAATCGCGTATCGTCCGTATTCCGAGCTTATGCAACGCCCGTTTCTGCTCTGGCTTAAGCCGGATGAAGTGTTTATCAATAGTATCTTCCAGATTCACTTCTATAGTATACTCGTCCTACTATGGACACAAAAACAAAGAAGATTATTGATGCATTTAAGAAGCAGGGCGCGCGTATAGAGACTGCTGCAAGGGTGAAGCTTGCTGGAAAAAAAGATTTCTCACTCTGGTATACGCCTGGCGTTGGCGCTGCTGCTCTGCACCTCGCGAAGCATCCGGAGGATGCAAGAAAGATGTCTATAAAGAAGAACAGCGTCGCTATAGTGTCAGACGGCTCCGCCGTTCTAGGACTCGGAAACATCGGTCCCTACGGCGCTCTGCCGGTTATGGAAGGGAAGGCGCTCATATTTAAAGAGAAAGCAAATATTGATGCGTGGCCTCTCGTATTAAATACTCAAGACCCTGATGAAATAGTGCGAATAGTGAAGGCAATCGAGCCGAACTTCGGTGGTATTAATTTGGAAGATATTGCAGCACCTAAATGTTTTGAAATAGAAGAAAGACTCATTAAAGAGCTGGACATACCAGTAATGCACGACGACCAACACGGCACTGCTATTGTAGTTCTTGCAGGACTTATTAATGCGGCGAAGGTGGTGAAAAAAGATTTTAAAAAGTTAAAGGTAGTTATTAGCGGTGCCGGCGCTGCCGGCACCGCGGTCGCAAAACTGCTCGTTACATCAGGAATTAAAGACATTATTCTTCTTGACCGTCAGGGTACGATTTATGCCGGTCGCGCAGGTCTGAACTCGCACAAAGCCTCGCTCGCCAAGCTTACGAACCCGCGCAAGATACGTGGCGACCTCACTCTCGCGATGCGCAAGGCTGATGTCTTTCTAGGTGTCTCTGGAAAGGGTCTGTTGAAGGCTGAACATATCGTCTCAATGGCACCAAGAAGTATTGTATTCGCGATGGCGAACCCCGACCCAGAGATACTACCGGGCGAAGCTTATAAAGCAGGCGCCTCGGTCGTTGCAACCGGCCGTTCCGATTATCCAAACCAGATTAATAATTCGCTGGTATTCCCGGGAATCTTCAGAGGCGCATTGGATAAAGGTGTAAAGAAAATTACAACAGAGACCAAGCTTCGTGCCGCTATAGCACTCGCCGCACTCATCAAGAATCCGACAGCCAGCGAGATTATTCCCGATATGCTAGATACGCGTGTGGTTGAAACAGTAGCTCGGGCAGTACGTTAGACTAAACGTTCAGTGGTCCCGACTTTCGGCCAGAGAGCGAGAGCGAGCGTCATCATTGCGAGAGAGATGTCGCGGAAGACGACATCCATTTGGGCGAGATTGAATGATACGATTCCAATCAGTATCAGTGTTGCGATTGTCGCAGGAATGCGAATCTGCTTTCCAGAGAGTATCCAGAGCGCGAGCATCACTTCAACGGCGCCGAATCCGTTGAGGAGGATAAGTGAGTCAATAGGGAGAACACGAATAAAACTGGGGAAGTAACTTGTCCAGGAAACAGAGTCTAACATCGCTGCGACTGGCGGATAGAGGAATGCGAACGCTGTGCCGACTCTAAGTAACAAATGCGCCCATCGTTCACTCTTCATATTGACAGTTCCTACGGAGACGCAGTTACCGTGACTGCACCGGATTTAGACGCATTAATATGGTCGTGGTATTTCCAGTTACCTTCTTTATTGAAGGTGAAGGAAAAAGAATTTCCTGGCGTTACTCCGATGCAGGCATCAAATGTCGTATTCGTGGTATTCGGACAATGCTGGCTCAAGCTCGTACCGCTATAGACAGTATGCGTCGGGTGCATCGCTGAAGCGACCCACATATCAACCATGCCCTGATTGATGAATGTGACGGTTGTGCCAGATGGGATTGTAACGCTTTTAGGCAGAAATCCGTCATCATTGTAAATAACCGTTACGTCAGGCGCTACATTTTCTACAATTGTTTCCGGCGTTGTACTGCCGATTATCGGCATTTGATTTGTTATTACAGGCGCCGGTACATCGGTCATATTTTCCGAGAGAAAGAACCAGCCTCCGAAAATAACTAGAACGAGAACAACGATAATTGTTATTGGATTTCCATTCATATTGAATAAATTTATTTAATATAATTAGCTTGAATTTTAACACACATAGTATATAATCCATCTATGTCCACAATCACAATCATCCTAATAGTTCTGGCGGTAGTCATTCTATGGGCGATTTATTCATATAATAATTTTGTCGCTCTGGTTAATCAGGCGAAAGAGGCGTGGTCCGATATTGCAGTGCAGTTGAAACGCCGTTACGATCTCATACCGAACCTAATTGAAACAGTGAAAGGTTACGCCAAGCACGAGTCTAGTGTTTTTGAGAATGTTACCAAGGCGCGTGCAGCTACCGTGGGCGTAACTGGCACAGCAGATAAAGCACAAGCAGAGAATATGTTAACGGACGCGCTCAAGTCACTATTTGCCGTTTCGGAGGCGTATCCGGATTTAAAGGCGAATCAGAACTTTCTGCAGTTGCAAAAAGAGCTCGGCGATACCGAGGACAAGATACAAGCCTCGCGCCGCTTCTATAACACGGCCGTGATGACGCTAAGCACCGCTATTCAATCTTTCCCCGGTAACCTAATTGCATCATCATTCAGCTTTAAACCCATGGACCTCTTTGAACTCGAGGCAGCGGACGCAGCCGCCAGCGAACCAGTGAAGGTCCAGTTCTAACGCCATGGATCTCTACGCGCAGCGCGCGTCGAATGTCCGCCGAACGTGGGCGCTTATCGTAGGGTTCCTCGTCTTGGTGATTGCGGTTGGCTATGCGATCTCGTGGTATTACCAGAGCTCGATTATCCTGTACATCGCGGTCTTTATCGCGATTGCGACCAACTTTTATGCCTACTGGGCCTCTGATAAGCTCGTGCTCTCGATGAGTCGCGCACGACCCGCAACCCGCGAAGAATTCTTTGATCTCTATACCGTTACCGAGAATCTGGCGATTACCGCAGGGCTCCCGAAGCCCAAGCTCTATGTGATAGACGATCCGGCACCGAATGCCTTTGCGACCGGTCGTGATGAGAATCATGCTGTTATCTGTGCAACGACGGGACTTCTCTCCCTCCTCTCGCGTCCCGAGCTTGAGGGAGTCATCGCGCACGAGCTCTCGCACATCAAGAATAAGGACATACTTCTTATGACGGTCGCGGTCGTGCTCGCGGGGTGTATCGCTCTTATTGCCGACATGTTCCTGCGAATCTCGTTTTATGGAGGAGGGAATCGAGATCGAGGCGGTAGCGTGGTGGTGCTCGTCCTTGGTGTCGTTGGGATTATTCTCGCGCCGCTTGCGGCACAGCTCATTCAGATGGCGATTAGTCGCCGTCGCGAATACCTCGCCGACTCTTCAGGCGCGCTCCTCACCCGCTACCCCGAGGGTCTCGCCTCGGCGCTGCAGAAGATTAGTGCGAATAATGTGCCGATGAAACACGCCTCGCATGCGACTGCACACCTCTTCATCGACGAGCCGTTCGGCAAGCCAGAAGGCAAGAAGCTCAAATGGCTCGAAGGCCTCTTCGCGACCCATCCGCCTACACAAGACAGAGTTAACGCTTTGCTCGGATCAAACAAGTGATTTAAGGGCTTTTTTCTGCTATAACAGAGCGAACGGAGGCGTCGCATAGCGGTCTAGTGCACCACCTTGGAAAGGTGGCAGGCTCGCAAGGGTCTCGGGAGTTCGAATCCCCCCGCCTCCGCCAAAAAACGAAATCGGATTTTAGAGCCGAAATGGGGTCGCGCCGAAGGCGCGACACTAAGGCATTCCCCCCAAAAAATTCTGAATCTGAGAGGATTTTCCACGCTCCGCGTGGCTTAAAAAGTACGGTTCGATCCTTAATTTGAAAGTTCGAAATAGTGAAGTAAAAATGTTAGTATGTAAATACTATGTTGGAAAAATTATACAAATTCATACCACTCACACTGCTCGCGCTCTTTGTCTCTCTATTTACACTGGCTCCGAGTCTTGTCTTTGCGCATCAGCCTCGAATTACAGAGGAGAGACTTACCATAGTTACTGACCCCGAAGTTTCCAAAGCATATTACGGCAAGCTTACTGGCGAGCCGGATGTATATACCATCGAGGCGAAGGAAGCGTTTAATCTGTATGTCGGAGTCTTGGTGCCAGACATTGCATCCACAAAAAAAGATATACTTGCAGAAGTATTCAAAGGCAATGAAAAAATAGCGACAATAGGAGGCATCAGTGCTACTTGGAAACCTTTCTTTGAGCCGTTCGGACAAAGCCATTATTTTGACGGTGGGGAATACAAAGCCCGCGCCGAGGCTGGAGTATATACAATCAAAGTTTCAAATCCTCTCAACACTGGCAAGTACTCGCTCGCCATTGGTGAGATAGAGAAGTTTGACGGCAAAGAAGGCTTAAACGCACTCACCCTCATCCCGCAGATTAAAAAGAACTTTTTTAACGAATCCCCAATAGGCTTTATCCTCTCGCCCTTCGGCTGGGGGCTTATCGTCATTATGTATATTCTTGCGTTCATCGTGGGCTTCATCTACCGCGCAATTTTGAAAAAGTTTGCCAAAAATTCCCCCCGTGGCGTTGCCCGAAATATCGGCAAGTCCGACCGCTTGCTCCGCGCGGTCATCGGCGTAGCATTACTCCTATGGGCTATCACCACCACCTGGAGCCCTATCCTCATCTTCTTCTCCGGCTTTGCATTTTTTGAGGCGATATTTAGCTGGTGTGGATTTTATGCAGCGATGGGAAAGAATACCTGTCCGTCCGAAGCCTAGCGCGAAGGAGGGCGTGCCCAGCCATTTGACAATCGACTATGAATCGACTATAATACAACTATGTTCGAACCACGCTATCAACTCAATCAAACCCTCCTCGGCAACATTGTCCGGATCAAGAATTTGATCAGCGCTTTAAACGATCAAAAGTTCCCGAATATCGTTTTGGCCAAGTTTGAAAAAGACAGCTACGCCATTTCTGCTCACGCCTCCACCAGTATTGAGGGCAACCCTATTCCACTTACCGATGTCCGCAAGATTTTGAAAAGTACTCCAGCCCATATCCGCGACACAGAAAAAGAAGTTCTCAATTACAACAAAGCCCTGCATCATTTAAATAGTGTACTAAAAAAAGGTCCAGAAGTTTCTAAAAAGTTTATATGCGATATTCAAGCAATGGTTGTTGATGGGTTGATCGGCGAAATAAATCGAGGAAAAATAAGACAAGCACCGGTAGTAGTTAATAATCCCAAAACACGCCAGATTGCCTACATACCGCCAGATGCAAAAGGTGTGGCAAAGCTCACCGATGAGCTGATCGTATACCTAGAGAAAGAATCCAATTCCACCGACCCACTCATTTTGGCCGGTATCTTTCACAAGCAATTCGTCATCATTCACCCGTTTGTGGATGGCAATGGTCGGACAACGAGGCTCATAACCAAATATCTTTTAGCTCGCATGGGACTCGACACCTTTCAGCTCTTTAGCTTTGAAAATTACTACAATCAGAATGTTTCAAAGTATTTTACCAAAGTCGGTGTATTGGGGGATTATTATGAAATTAAAGATAAAGTTGATTTTACCGACTGGCTCATATACTTTACCGACGGCATTATCGACGAATT
>CALRBA010000009.1 GCA_943353835.1 Candidatus Nomurabacteria bacterium
GAGAGTGCGTTGGTGCCGTTGCCGTAGAGGAGTTGTGAGGAGGTGAAGGTTTGTTGACCAGTACCTCCCGAGCTGACGAGAAGCGGAGTGATAAGAGTGAGGGCGCCGGCTGAATCAAAGGTGCTGGTGGCTGTGCCGCCGAAGTATGCTGGACCGTATGAACTAAATAATGAAGTGGAGGCGTTGGCGAATGATTGGAGTGCGGTCCAGCTGTTTGCATTTCCCATGTTTAGAGAGAGTGTTGATGCTGTACCGCCTATCTGGCTCCCTAGAGTTCCTGAATTAGAGAGTGATGAACCGATGGCGAGAGAGGAGGTGGCAGTTGAATACACGACACCGGAGCTTCCTGCGAGAAGTCCGGAGAGAGAGGTGGCGAGAGTCGTCTGGCCTGTGACGTTCAGCGTTCCACCGACTGCTGTGTTGCCTGATGAATCAATCGTTGTTGAAGCTGTTTGTCCTGCAGAGAATGTGTTGGCTGTGAGGCGACCTGCGAAGAAGTTGGTGGAGGTGGCATTGCCGAGAGACACGTTTCCGCCAGATGTGAGATTGGCTACGGTCAGCGTGGTGCCGTCAAAGGTGAGGTTCGCGGAGTCTGTGAGAAGTCCGTTGGTGGTGGTGTATGGGACACGGTTGAGTGAAAGGTATGTGTTGTACAAGCCGGTGGCGACAGAAGCGAGTGTTGTTGAAGCGCCACCGGACATTGTGAAGAGCCCGGATGTGATGGTGGAAGACGCGTTAGAGAGGAAGCCGTTCGTGAATGTGGCGAGGCCTGTTTGGGTGAGTGTGCCTGTGTGGATTGTGTTCCCGCCCACTGTGAGATTCGCGCCGTTGAGGAGAGCGAGATTACCGTTACGGTCTATGGTGAGTGCCGTAGTGGTGGCGAAGGCGGCTGTGCTGGTGGAGATTGCGAAAAGGTTTGTTGTGCCTCCGGCAGAACCGGCGATGGAGAGATTAGCGAACGGTGTTGTTGTTCCCATTCCGATAAGACCGTTACTGTCTATGCGCATCCGCTCGGAGCCGAAGGTGGAGAACTTTAGTTGGTCGTTGTCTGCGCCGGCTGAATCTTCTGCGGTAATCTTAGTATCTTGGTCCACGTCTATCACTCCGCCGAGCGAGCCCCATGATGAGATACCGTAACCTTCAAATTGCGACGTGGTGGTGTTGTATCGGATAAGACCGGTACCAAGCTGTCCGGGACGTTGTGCGGTGGTGCCGACTGGGAGACGGATGGCGTCGGTGGCGTATATGTCAAATGTTACTGATGGAGTTGTGGTGCCGAGTCCGATGAGGCTGTTCCAATTATTCACCACGAATTTGTTGGTGCCGATTGTGAGCCCACCTGCAAATGTTGAAGTAGCGGTGGATGTGGTGGCGGTGAAGTATGAGGCGTCAACGTACGAAGAGAAGCGGCCGGCACCCGTCACTTCTAGCGGGTAGGTCGGAGAAGATGTGAGGACGCCGAGACGGCCGGCGGAATCAAAGGTGCTGGTAGCGGTGGCGCCGAAGTATGCGTTGTTGGTAACCGAAAGTTGCGTGGTGGAGGCGTTGCCAAGCGTGGTGAGGCCGGTGACATTAAGGGTGGATGTGGCGGTAACTGCCCCACCGAAGAAGGCGGTGCCCGAGAAGAGGCCGTTGCCTTGTACCGAGAGAGTTTTCGAAGGAGAGGTCGTCCCAATACCGACGGAGCCCTGGACAATCATTCCATTGGTAGGTGCCACTGAAGTAAAATAACTAGCTCCAATGGCTGCTCCTCCGTTCACGCCAAGCCTGGAACCGGCGCCGGTGCCAGAACCAACTGAAAGACCGGATGATGTTAGATTCATATGAGTTGCCCCCGGCAGATACCAACGAAAATTACCGGCGCTATTATCAATCTGCCAGTTCTGGCTGGCAGTGCCGTTTGCAAAAAGGATTCGGGGAGTATTATCACCCGTGGCCCTGCCCGCAAAAACGCCTGTGTTTGTGGTCGTTTCGTCAAACTGGCCATCAAACCGCGCACCCGTTCCCCGCACATCTAATGTATTGGTGGGCGCCGCCGTCCCGATGCCGACGTTGCCACCTCCTGTAGCGAAGTATGCAGAGCCAGTCGAACCAATTTGAGTAGTAGAGGCGTTGCCAAGCGTGGTGAGGCCGGTGACATTAAGGGTGGATGTGGCGGTAACTGCCCCGCCGAAGAAAGCAGTGCCAGAGAAGTACCCATTTCCTTGAACGCTCAATTTTGTGGCAGGACTCGTCGTCCCGATGCCGACGTTGCCGGAGGTTGCCAAGAAAATAGAGGAGGTCGCAAGCAGAGTGTTAGTACCAGAGTAGTAAGGGAACTGACCTGCAGTGCCGGTGATTGCCGAGACGACACCCGATGCTCCTTGCAGGAGTCCCGACAGTGAGGTCGCCAGCGTCGTCTGACCCGTCACACCGAGCGTCCCTCCGATTGTCGCGTTCCCACTCGTCTGCAAAGTACCTGCCGATGTATTGAGAACTCCGACGCCGAGACCTCCGGTGAAGTAACCGCTCCCAGTAACGCTCAAAGTCGTCGTGGGAGAAGTCGTCGCGATGCCGACGTTGCCCGTCGATTGCTGAACGACGAACTGCGAGGTACCGACGGTGAGTCCGCCAACAAAGGTAGAGGTGGAGAAGTTGGTGACTACGAGATTCGTGAGCGTGGTGGTGCCAAACGACATCGTGCCGGTCGCTGTGATATTCGCCGCAGTGATATTGCCGCTGAAAAGGCCATTGCCCTGTACCGAGAGTGCTTGTGACGGGGTGGTAGTGCCGATGCCGAGACGGCCGGTTGATGTTGAATAATTAAAGTTATTTACATCTTGTCCCAATACAGCGCCGTCGCCGATGAAGAGGACCGAGCCGGTGGAGCCACCGGTCACTTCCCCATTGATTTCCGTACTGCCGACATTCTTCCACGCGGTGCCGTTGTATACATTGAGCTTGTTGAGCGTGTTGTCATAAAGGAACAGACCTGCCGCGGGAGAGGCGATGGCATTCTTCTGCGTCGTGGTAAGCCGCGGAGAGAGGAAGCCGCGTGTCGTGGAGTCGAGCTGGAGGAGCGCGGAGGCGACGAGCGCAGAGGTGCCGATGCCGACGGCGCCGGTGTTGCTAGAGACATAGAGGAGCGGTGTGGAAGTGCCTATAGTGAGAAATCCATCACCGAAGGGTGTCGTGGTGCCGATAGCGAGACGCCCGTCGAAGGTGCTGGTGGCGGTGGTGGAGGTCGCGGTGAAGTATGGCGCGGAGATGCTGGTGTTTGAAGAAAGTGCGCCGGTTGTCGTGAGAGAACCGGTAATGGTCGTCGCACCAAGAGTGGTTGTTCCGCCGTTAAGAGTGGTGAATGTTCCAGTATTCGCAGAAACTCTTTCGCCGTTGTCAAAAACTCCTCCGCGGAAGTCGCCGTTCCTGACGATGAGATTGGAAAGGTCCTCTATTTTATTCACCATTTGAATAGTCCCTGCGTTCATTACCGTCTGGTTATAGACGGGTCGGATTAGACCTGCGGTAGTAGCGAGAATGTCGGAGCGAAGCGATGCGAGCGATTGACTCACGAAATCTTCAGAAACTCCGCTCACGACTGTCGTGTAAGATGGATATGAATTTACCGTTTGTTTAACAACAGTGGATGTCGCTAAGCTAAGCGCTGGTGTCTTTTCTATAATCGTAGTTGTCGGAGTAAATAATGTTGCGAGTGTACTTCTCGTTTTGTTGAAGAAATTATGAATCGTTTCGTAGACGGCGAGTGCTACCCGCTGGACGGGTGCGAAGACTGGTCGCATAGCGGTGAGTACTACGGCGAGCTTCGTCGTCTTGGCGAAAGATTCCAGAGCCAAAGCACTTTTACCGAGCGTTGCCAGATATGCGTCTTGAATAGCGTCCGGTCCTGCTTCGCCAATATTCTGTAGAGCGATTGAGCTGTCGTGATAGATGCGTCCGGCAGTAGTAACTGCGCTTAAGTAGTTATCGGATATTGTCTGCGTGTCCTTAACAAAACGAGTAGATACGGCATATTCCGCATTAAAGACAGCAGAGGCTATGGCCGGCGCGATATGTGCCGGCATTTCGGTCACGCGCAGGAAGAGATTAACGGCGAGAGCCGGGACACGCGATGTATTGTCGGCGACAACACTGCCTACTTTTCCAAGAATAGCGACTGTGACGCCAGCGCTTCTGGGAGCCATTTCCGCGAGACCGTACGTGAGCATCGTATCGGCACGTATCGCCGTATGTGCTATGCCGATAATAGTATTCCCGAACGCGAGATTAAATTCAGAAACGAATCTTGGCGCAGTCGCGAGAGTGTCTCGCGCGGATACGGCGAGCGCGAGAGTTTTTATTCCGGAATTTTCTACAAGCGAACGGTAGACGGAAAGTGATTTGATGATTGAATCATATATATTTTTTCCGGATGTGAAAAATTCGTACACACTAAGCGCGGATGTTTGTACATTTTCAACTAAAAAAGAAATTGCCCCGACGCCAGAAGTCGGGGCCCCGACCGAAAGCGTCGGGGTTGGTCTTGAAGAAATTGGATTTGGTTCGTGCTGATTCTCGGCAACGGCCATTTGTAGAGAATCAAAATTGAATCCTGTTAGAGTTGGCGAAGCTAAGTCGGCTGACGTGCGCAAAGTATTTTCAGCGACACGCGGATAATGTGAGCGCATATCATCACCTGCTTTTTCAATTCTCGCTGCGATGCGCGAAGGAATGTTTCCGAATGTTTCGTTAAAACCCGAATTTATTTCACCGGCGATTCCAGCAATCTGATTTGCGATGGACGGTATCACCGATGCGTGCGCTACGAGAGCGCCGGAGACAACTACGGCTAGCGCCAGAGAAACAGCGAACGCATGAGAACGAAATGTGTTCACGACAATGTTGAATTTCTCCGGCATTTCAAAATGCTTTGTCAAGGTCTTAGTTACCTGTTGAGCAATAGAATTTTGTGCCACGTCCCTTCGGACGTCCTGATGCAGGATGTATTCCTTTTCGCGCGCGCGAGCGAGCGCGTGCGCGTAATCAATCTTACGATCCCCCTGTTGCTCTAAGAAGAGCGCGAGTGATTCTGTATCAACGAGCCATGTATGTCCAACTCGGTGAGCAGAGATTTTCCCGGACCTTGCTAAACGTGCGAGATAATCTGAAGTATAGCCGGATAACTCTGCGGCTTCTTTTGTCGGTATGAAGTTTTTTTCAAAGAATTGATTCATGTCGGATAGCCGAATTAGCTAAATAATAACTTACTATTCTGGTGTTCACTATAAAAAATCTGTGGATAAGTTTTAGACGAGTTTATATCGTTTCTAAATTATTAAAATTTGAACACTGGCACACAGGTTTTGTAGCGATTCAAACCTAAACTGGTTGAGCTAAAGACGCTTCTGAAGTGCAATTTAACGAAATATGAGGAGACTATTGGCACCAACGTGATAAAACATCAAAAGTTGAGATTTTTACGGTAATCGCAGGCTAGAATAATTGACCAAGAAATAGAGTAGTCCGTATAGACGAACTGTATAGTAATAATATAGTTATTCCGTACTATGTAAGCGAGTCAGCCAAGTGTCTAATATATGTATATGCATTTAATCACTTATAAAACATTGGATATAATCTATTTTTCACAGGTAAAATACAAATTAATATTTAAGCTTGATACAGTAGATTTAATCGTAATACTCTTATTTAATATAAAACGCCTGTAAAAGCCATATATTGCGTTACAGAGCACTAAAGATATTCGGTATCAATGACTTAATTTTATAATATACTATCTCGTCTATCCAAGACAAGATAGTAAGCAGATACACTATTTATTATATAATCCTACTCCTGCAATTATTCTAACTTGGCTATTAGAGATTACATATTCATCTAAATATCCGCTACCGACAATCGCTAATGACGCTACAACAACTGCTAGGAGTACACCGCACGCTTGAATTGTAATGATTGATACTATGTTCCATTCTTTTCTTTCTTTTTGCGTCTTGTGCGCTACCACAGACCTTTCTTCTTTATGAGGCAGGAGTTCTTCCGGTGGTTGTCTGTATATCGTGTGAATAGGCACGCTAATTGGTTCTTCTTCTATTTCCTCAACTATTTCAGCCTTTGTTTCTGTCTTTATACTTCTAACAACCGGGATGTCCGTATCTGCTATACGATCAAACCATGTCTTCCAAGTGTCTTGAAGACGTTCAGATTCTTTAGTTTCTTCACTATTTTCGTCTATAGAACTCGTTCCAGCGATTTTTAGACGATTCACAGACGGTAGAAGCTCGTCTGAAGCTGTCTCGTATCGCGTAGACTCCCATGTAGTTGAAATTGTCGGTTCCGATGCAGTGATTCGTTCGTTTTCTTCTGACTGAATATCCGTAGTCCCAAAACGGTGGTCTTGTATTGCCGTTTCCAGCACATACCAACTACGGCCCACGAGTCTAGCAGGAACCCTTCCTTCTCTGCATAGCTGACCAATATAATCCTTCGCATATCCGGTCATCTTCGCAGCTCGCTTTGACGATATATACTTCTTATCTTCTATAAGCAATTCATCCATGTATGTATTATATGCATATCTCGGCTAGTATGGAAGGGTTGTGCACAACTTAATCTAACTTCTTTAAAATGAGCTTATGCAGGCTTTCTGGATTACCCGCTCCGCCACTTTCCTTAATTGCCTTCCCGAGCAGGTACTGAAGAGCCGCCTGCTTACCGCTCTTGTACTGCAGAACCGCTTTCTCTTCTCTCTTTAAAACAGTATCAACAACCGTTTCTAAAGTGGTTAAGTCATGTACCTGAATCAGACCGTGTTTCTTCGCTATCGTTTCAGGGTCACCACCTTCCTTATACAATATTGCCAGAGTATCTTTCGCCCCTCGTGAAGAAAGTTTATTTGAAACAATCATATCCATAAGTTTTATAAAATTGTCTGCGTTAGAAAAAATTTCTCCCGCTTTTTCTTTTATAAGTGCAACAAGGTCAGATGTAATATAATTTGCTGAGAGTTTTGTAAAATCAGAAGTTCTTCCAGATACGACTTTTTCAAAGAACGTTACGAGTTCAACGTTCTGCATAAAAAGCTCCACGATTTCTTCTTTAAGTCCGTAATCTTTACTAAGTCTTTTCCGCTTCTCCGACGGCAATTCCGGTAATGATGCCCGGAGCGACTCGCGTGAGAATTCTGGAATTTCAAAAATAAAGAGTTTGGGTAGGTCCGGCTCCGGGAAGTAACGGTAATCGGCACCTCCCTCTTTAAACCGCTGATGAAAAGTCTCCTGTTCCGCCTCATTCCACCCACGGGTTGCCTTTACTACACGCTTCCCTTTTTCAAGAAGAGCCGTTTGTCGCTCTATCTCAAAGGTGATAGCTCGTTCAACCGAACGAAACGAATTAATATTTTTCACTTCAACATAGTCCGCCGATGAAGTGCCTGTGTTGGACACAGATACATTCGCTTCTATACGCATCTCCCCTTTCTCCAGGTTCGCCCCGGAAGCACAGAGCGTACGCAGGAGAAGCTGGAGTTCTCGTGCAAACTTCCCCGCTGTTTTTGCATCCGGTATTACCGGTTCTGTGACAAGCTCCATAAGCGGAATGCCTGCGCGATTAAAATCAACAAGACTTTTATCGTCCGAATGAATTGAGCGCGCAGTATCTTCTTCAAGATGCACACGTGTTATATCAATGCCGGCCAGCGAGCCTCCAATAACAAGCGGATTAATATATTGACTTATCTGATAGCCCTTCGGAATGTCCGGATAGAAATAACTCTTGCGGTCAAATTCACTAAAATCGGCGAGAGTGCCGTCAACCGCGTGACCTACACGCAGAATATGTTTTACTGCTTCACGATTCATCACCGGCAGTGTACCCGGGTGCGCCATACAGACCGGACAGATGTTTACGTTCGGTCGCGTCTCGTCCGGACTGTTCGCGCAATCGCAGAACATCTTCGTTTGAGTCTTAAGCTCGGCGTGCACTTCAAGACCGATAGTGGGACGATACATAGTGTATAGCTTACAACACTCTTTTATTCTTTGCTTAGTATCTTCGTGAGATGGTCGGAAAAAATCTTCAGACTCTGTGGCTCTTCTATTGAGACGCTGAGCACCTCCCTCCCCGTCTCTTTGGCAAGCGACTTAACTCTCTCCTCACGCTCCTCAGACGTGACTAGGTCTGTTTTAGACAGGACTATAATCTCGCGCTTATTGACTAACCCATGCCCGAACGATTCTATCTCTTTATGCACTTCCCCATATGCCTTGATGGGGTCATCTGTGTCAGCAGAGACGAGATGTAGCAGTATTCCAGTTCTTTCAACATGCTTAAGAAATTTTATACCGAGACCTCGTCCTGACGAGGCTCCTTCTATAAGTCCTGGGATATCGGCGAGGATACGACCGTAGAAGTCTCCGAGATTCGGCGCGAGCGTGGTGAACGGATAATCGCCGACTTTAGACTTGGCACGTGTGAGTGCGTTCAATAACGATGACTTACCAGCATTTGGCAAGCCTATAAATCCAGCATCTGCGATTATTTTAAGAGTTAATTCAATGTTCCCACCCTTACATTCTTTCCCGACTGTTCGCTCAAACGGGTTTTGGTGCGTTGAACTCTTAAAGCGGGCGTTCCCGAGCCCTCCATACCCCCCACGAAACAGGACAATGCGTTCATCCTCTTTAGTTATCTCATACTCATCTCCTGTTTCTTTAATACAAACGAGCGTACCAACCGGTACTTTTAAAAGAACGTCCTCGCCATTCTTGCCGTGTTTTAATTCTCCCTTTCCTGCTTCGCCATTTTCTGCATGAAATTTTTTCTCATAGCGATAGTGTGCGAGCGCGGCGAGGTCGCGCACGCCCACCAGCACGACGTCGCCTCCCTTCCCTCCGTCTCCGCCTGAAGGGCCTCCGCGCGCAGTCTCCTTGGTGCGTAACCAGCGGATAACGCCGTCTCCGCCCTTCCCAGACTCCGCATATATTCTCGCTTCATCAACAAATGCCATATTAGTTTGTGCTAACAATTTCCCAACCTTGGGCGAGGAGCAGCTCGGCTTTTTTAAATTTAATTATGCGGGTTTCGTCACCTTTTTTTATCGTAACCATGTCATTACGACCATATCCCGCCCCTTTTACAAAAGGGGCGGGTTCGCTCCCCTCTTCTCTCCCAGCGGAGACGAGCATGGCGCGGGTCTTCTCCTCTTCCTGCCGTATGCGTGCATCGTCCGCCGGAATAAGACGAGGTAGAGACTCAGTAATCGCGACTCGTATATTTTCTTCAAGTTGGCGAAAGCGCATTAACCCTTCTCGCCGGTACTCAATAAGCGGGTCCCTCTGTCCGTAGGCTCTCAGAGACACCGAACGGCGCAGATAATCCATCGTCTCCAAATGTTCCAGCCAGAACATGTCAATAATCTGCAATAGAAGACGGCGCAGGTGCGGCACGAAGACATCGCCAAGTTCGCTCTTCTTCGTAGTAAACGAGGCGAGCTGTATTTCAGAATCACCGATAAGAGTACGTATTAGATTTTCAACTTCTTCGTTACTGCCGATTAGCGCAGAACGGCGCCGCGTATATATAGCGAGGCGTTGGGTGTTCATCACGTCGTCATAGGCGAGAACCTGCTTACGCGAATCAAAGTTGAATCCTTCAATGCGCCCCTGCGCAGTCTCTAGAGATTTCGTAATCATTGAACTCTCAATCGGCTCGTCCTCGGGAATGCCGAAACGCCCCATCACCTTTTTCAAAGTTTCTGAAGCGAAAACACGCATGAGCTTATCCTCAAGAGATACATAGAATCTCGTCTCGCCTGGGTCTCCCTGACGACCGGAACGTCCGCGAAGCTGATTATCAATACGACGTGCGTCGTGTCGCTCCGTCCCGATGACCATAAGACCGCCATTCGCGAGAACTGATGCACGCATTAGAGGAGTGGCGAGCGCTCCTCCGAGCTTAATATCAACACCGCGACCAGCGAGGTTGGTCGCGACCGTGACGCGACCCTCGCTGCCAGCTTCGGCGATAATCTCGCCCTCTCTCTCGTGATTCTTCGCATTCAGAACTTCGTGCGATACGCCTTCTTTTGTAAGATATTCGCTAACCGTTTCGTTGTCCTCAATAGAAACCGTGCCTACCAGAACAGGCTGTCCTTTCAGGTGTCTCTCTTTCACAGCGCGCGCCACCGCACGGTACTTCCCGGCAGAAGTCTGGAAGATGAGGTCATCAAAATCTTTGCGCGCAGAGGACTTATTGGTCGGCACGACGACGACATCAAGACCGTAGACAGTATAAAACTCCTCTTCTGAAGAGAGCGCCGTACCGGTCATGCCGGAGAGCCGTTTATACATACGGAATAAATTTTGGAACGTCACGGTCGCGTAGGTGCGCGTCTCCTCCTTAATCTTCACTCCCTCCTTGGCCTCTATCGCCTGATGCAGACCCTCAGACCAACGACGTCCAGGCTGCATACGTCCGGTGAATTCATCCACGATAATAATCTCTCCGTCGCGGACGACATACTCTTTATCCTTCTGGAAAAGCGCCTGCGCTCTCACTGCAGTTTCCAGATGATGCGCATACTTCACGCCGCCCTCGGTATAAAGATTTTCCAATCCGAGCGCGACCTCCGCCTTATGCATTCCTTCTTCGGTAATCTGTATCGCCTTTTGTTTTTCATCAACCGTATAGTCCTCACCTGTTTTCATACCGCGAACAATCTTCGCAAATTGCTCGTAGAGGCCCTGCGAATCTCCCGATGGTCCGGAGATTATGAGAGGTGTGCGCGCCTCGTCTATCAAAATTGAATCCACTTCGTCAATAATTGCATAATGAAAAGGACGTTGTACGATCTGAGACGCGTCGTATGCGGTGTTGTCGCGCAGATAATCAAAACCGAGTTCGTTGTTGGTGATGTAGGTAATGTCACATGCGTACGCTTCTTTCTTCGTTACCGGACGCAGATAGTCGTATAAAACTTTAAAAGAACCTTCGGAGTCGCGCTCGCTATCCAGTTCTTTTTCTTCTTTTTTTTCAATATGCGAAGAATCGTAACGGTAGGTGCCTGTTGAAGTGACGACGCCGACTGTTAGTCCGAAATAATCATAGACCTGTCCCATCCACACGCCGTCGCGACGAGCGAGGTAGTCGTTTACTGTAACGACCTGCACACCCTTACCCGCGAGCGCGTGGAAGGTCGCCGGCAAGGTCGCGACGAGCGTTTTCCCCTCGCCTGTGCGCATCTCGGAAATTTTTCCGCGCAGAAGAGCGAGTCCGCCTATAAACTGTACGTCAAAGTGAGGCTGTTTGAGCGTCCTGCGCGATGCTTCGCGAACGAGCGCGAACACGAGCGGTATATCTGCCTCCGGAGTCGTGCCGGCATCCCTCGCGCGTTCTCGCACCTCGCTCATACTGGCGCGTACAGACTCGTCAGAGAGGCCTACAAGCTCTTCGGAAAACTTGTTTGCAGACGCGACGACAGGCCCCGCGTCCTTCAAGAAGGACGCGGATTGGTTCTTTGAAAAGAAACTGGAGAGCCCGAGCATCACGGCACATTATACCATTGAAAGAAAAAATCCGCTTTACGGCGGATTTTTTCTTTAGAATGAGACTATGCGCGCTTCTTCGCAGCCTTGCGCTTCTTTGTTGCCTTCTTTACTGTCTTACGTTTCTTTGCCATGGTGTTTGTGAATTAAAATTAACGGTTGATATGTCGACCCGTCTGTGCGTGAAATAATTTCATGCGCAAACGTTTCTGTATGTATTATTGCGCGTAAAAAACTTTTTGTGTAAGAAAAAAATATAAAGTGTGGATAAGTCCAGTGTGACTGCACGCAGAATTTTCATAAACTATAATTAACAAAAAAATAAACTCTTTCTATCCTACGCCGACCGTCAAAATATAAGAATACATGAAGATTCACAAAGACGTAAGATTAAAGTGTTTGCGTAATACGCCGTCCTGTTCTATGCAATCTGCAATGATATAGAGAACGTTTCGCCCAACCTTCAATTCAGCCTTGAGGAGCGCGATGAATTCTTCACAATCATACGGATAGACCCACACGCTCTCCTGTAGCCGAATGAACCCGACGCTTTTCATCATCTCTCTAAGACGACCGCGAACTCCCCTTCGGCGTTCCGGCACATCAAACGTGACCATACGCCATCGTCCATCCCATTTACGCTTTTTGCTTTTAAGCGAGAGGACGGACTGTTCAAATGCAAGAGACTTCTGCCCCTTTTCAGTGAGTCGTAAACAATATGCATCTCCCTTTTTTATCCACACCGCATATTTCTTGGCGACCAGTTTCCCGGCGGCCGTTCGTAATCGGTATCGGATTGGGTCGCCGGGAAGATACTTGAGTAGACGGAGTGTGTTTGGAGCCAACATCGCCCACGCGACAAGACCAACCGTCGCAAGTGTCAGAAGAAGTGCACGCTGGAGATTCTGTTTCTTATGTCTTTTTCGTGATTCTTGTTCCATTCGTGTCATGTTCTACGCATGATAGCATACTTTTTATCTTGTGACGGCCGTTAAATAATAGAAAGATTGCCGTGGACAATAACGAGTCAATGAATATCGCCAATATATTCAACTTCGCGTTCAAGATGAATATTGAATATTTTTTCAACCGTATGTTTCATATCGCGCGCAAGCTCTGCGATCTCGCTTGCGCGCGCATCTCCGACATTAATAATTGATAGCGTGTGTAGAGGAGATATCCCAACCGCTCCCTGCACGTATCCCTTCTGAAACTTCGTGTACTCAAGTAAGAAACCTGGTGCTATTTTATACGAACCGTCAGGCTGTTCCCACGCCCACGGACGCAGGAGTTCCTCCTTTCTGGCATCAAGTTCTTTCGCACGTTTTACAATCTCTATATATTGTTCCTGTGATACGAACGGCATATGGAAGAACGAGCCAGCGCTCTTGAAAGAGCGTCTTCCTTTCATAATGAGGGAGCTCTTTTTTTCACGCATGTTCAGCACTGACTCACGAACTTCTGTCTGTGTCGGTGTATGACCGAGCTCTGCCGTGAGCGACGCCATATCAAAACGATTATCTTTATATGAAAGAGCTGTAGTTGAACCGGTTGAGAGTAAAAATGTGGCGCAGACCACAACATATCGTCCCGACTCTCTACCGAACATACTGTCATGGTATGAAAAATCGCATTCTTCATTCTTTATCACTTGCACCTCCCAACTTTCATTTTCTGCATCAGAACGTCCGAATGGACGCAGTGTATCAATTATTTCTGCAGAAACAAACGTATCACTGCACTGCGCTCCATACGCGCCGAGATTGGCGACGACTGCTCCTCCGACTGTTCCAGGCACGCCGGACATACATTCAAGACCGAATAATTTATTTTCAATACTCCAGATGACGAAGTCGTCCCACACAACACCAGAACCGACTGTTACTAAAATTCGGTCATCGTGTTTTTCCGTCATGATACCTCGTATGCGTACAGCGAGAACGAGTCCATCAAAACCATTATCCGCAATTACGACATTTGAACCTCCGCCGAGCACGAACACGCGGAGCGATTTGGCGCGAGCGAATGCGAGCGCCTCTTTCACTTCTTCTATTGAATGAGCTTCTGTGAAGAAACGCGCCTTCCCTCCCACTTCAAATGTCGTAAGTCGTGCAAGTAAAACATTTTTTTTTATCTTCTTATATTCTGACGGTCGGCGTAAAATAGAAAGAGAGTGCTTCATATATCTATATGCTTCATTTTCCTTCTTGTATATGTTTAATAGCCGAAGCTCCGGCTGTTGCAGAGTCAGGATATTTCGCAATCGCCGTGTTAATCGCCCCAGTAGCGTTCGCCTTATCGCCGGAGGTGTAGTAGGCGGCGGCGAGAGAGAACCAAGTCTCCGCGCTTGCGTCCGGTTTCTCTACGCGCAGTTTCCAAAGGTTAATAAGACGCGGCCAATCCTTGGCGCGATAGTATGCGACTGCGAGAACATTACTATCTACGTTTGTCGTGCCGAAAACCTTCATCAGAATTTTATCTGCCTCTGCATTGGCTCCTACCGAGAAATTACCGGCGGCGGAATAAATAGCTAGGTCAGAGAACCTCGGAGCAAGCTCGTATGCCTTATTAAATGTAATCCGTGCTGCTTCTACATTACCCATATCCCATTCAACTGTACCTTTCTCAATATAGAACCCGATTTTCTTTGGCGAGAGAAGAATAGCCGATTCAATTTCTTTTATCGCGGCTACGCCGTCTCCGACGATGCGATACGCATATGAGAGCTGGAGATGTGCACGTGCGTCAAGCGGATACGCTGCAGTTTGTTTCTGCATCTCAGTTATGGCGAGCGTAACCGCCCGCTGTTTCTGTTCGTTCGTTACGAACGAGCTCTGCACGACAGCGCCCGCAAACGAGACCATCTGTTCACGTATCTCCTGCATAGCGAACGGCGAACGCTCTGCGAGCTCTTCAAATGCAGTTAAATTTTTTGATACATCGGATGATGAAGGCGATATCGCTGTGATTAGTTTAGACGCCGTCTGCATGCCTGAAATGTTCATGGACCAGATGAGTGCGAAGGCGACAACCGTCGCGACCGGAAGCGCGTAGGCCGTGCCGAGAGAGGGAGAGAGCTCTGGTGCTTCTTCAAGACGCCGTATGGGCCGTGCGACCTGCGAGTCAACGAGTGCGAGAATCGCGAAGAAGTATATATAGGAGTAGAGATTATCAAAGACGAAGAAGTTATGAACGGCGTAGCCGACGAGTACTGCGGTGAGCGCGATACGCTCCGGGCGCGAGAGCTCTGAACTCCTCCAGAGCAATATAATCGCGGAGCCGAAGAGCGAGATGTAGAGCAGGAATGCAGGAATACCGCCGGCAGCGAGCCAGTCTATAAATGCGTTGTGCGCGCGGTCAAACCACTGTTCCTGTGCGTAAAGCGACGGGTCGTAAAACTTGTTAAAGACATAGTTGAAACCTTCCTGCCCGTAGCCGGTAAGCGGGCGTTCGCGGACTCCTTGAAACGCCATACCCCAGATGGTGAAGCGCGTCTGGCCGTCGGCGAGAGAGATGGTGGCGATGCGTTGGAGAGTGTGATTGTCTTGTACAAAACTAGAGTTGCGCGCCAAATAAAAACTGCCTGCGAGAATCAAGATGAGGACAAGCGCGCCCGCGGCGAAGCTGCGGGCGCGCTTCCCTGCAGTGAAGACTGTCAGAAGCGCCGCGAGCGCGAGCGCGAGAACTAGCCCGATAATCGTCCCGCGCGTCTCTGTGAAAAAAATAAGGACTGCCTCAACAATCGCGAGCGCGATGAGCGACCACTTCAGCCACGCATATTTCTCGGTTAGCGCGAGCCAGAGCGCGACGAAGACGCTGAAGAGGAGATATATCGCGAGATATGCAGAATTGCCGAGCGATGCGTCTATGCGCGTAGAACCCTGATGTATCGCGTACGTGCCGTTAAGCTGTAGGAGTGCATAGCCCACGATAACGACCGAGACGCCGAGCGAGGTGAGGAACCACGCTCGCCATTTTTTCTCAACTCGTAGTACTGCACTCGCGGCGAGGAAGAATCCGAGCAAGTGTGCGAGAAGCACCCAACCCTCCATTCGCTCAAAGTTACTCCAGAATGCCTTAGTCGCGTTAAGCGCGAATGCGTCCGCGACGAACATCCAGAGGACGAAGCCGAGAACCACAGCGCCCATCCAAGAAAATCGCGGGCGGTACTCTTTATCCAAAAGTGCGAGCACCACCCATGCGGCGACCGCTATTTCTATCAGAATACGCAGGTAGAACGCCTTTCCGGTGATGAAGGGGAAGAAATAGTCGTTGACGACGACAAGCGGCGCGAACGGTATCAGAAAAAGCGCTCCGAGCGCCACCCATCGCGCAATCTGTTTTACCGTACCGTCACTCTGCATAATTACGGCAACTATATCACGTTTTTTGCATCTTATAGAAGTATGAGTCGCGATTCTGAAGAAGCTCTTGTGGCGAACCGTTCTCGGTAATATGACCATTGACTAGTACAAGAATGGTATCGGCTTCGGCGACCGTAGACGGACGATGTGCGATGACCAGCACGGTTACCTTGCCGTGCAGCGCGCGAATAGATTCTTGTATGAGCTTTTCCGATGCCGAGTCGAGCGCGCTTGTCGCTTCGTCGAGTATCAGGAGCGCGGGTTCTCCCGCGAGCGCGCGAGCGAGCGCGATGCGCTGGCGCTGTCCGCCCGAGAGCATCACGCCTCTGTCCCCCGTTAACGTATCGAACCCTTCAGGGAGCTCCATAATGAAGTCATAGATATTCGCCTGCTTTGTCGCAGCGATAATCGCTTCTGTGGAGAGGTCTGTGCGATAAAAGCGGATATTGTCCTCTATGCTCGCGTTTAAGAGAAACACGTCTTGCGCGACGTAACCGACGCGACGACGCCAGGATTCGATGGAAATAGCATCGATGGGCTTCTCGTCAATTAAGATTTCACCTTCATTCGGTTTGAATAGGCGCAACAAAAGGTCGGCGACCGAGGTCTTCCCCGCTCCGGACGGGCCGATAAGCCCTATCGTCTCCCCCTTGGCGATAGAAAAGTTCACTGCCGAGAGGACCTGCTTGCCTTCCCCATAAGAAAAAGAGACGTTCGAAAATGCAAGCTCTCGTTCGAGAGAGAGCGGCGCACCACCCTTTCCCTCTACTTCGCGATGCCCATCGAGTATGTTCTTAAATCCTTCCACATTCTGCACGTACGGTATTGTTTCTCGCAGAGAGTGCAGCGCGCCTTGTCCCGATTCAAGATAGGTGAATATTTTTTGTATCAGATACAGTGCGGCCGCAAAAGAGATGATGTTAAAGTCCGGCAGGCGATACGTTATCGAGAAAAGTACAATGACAAAAATAAGGCTGAAGGGCTGGAAAAGACTCCCGCTTATCGAACGAATGAGCGCGCCGCGTATAGAGAGCGTTCGTAGCACCCTCACCAGTGCCCCTCCACTCTCGAGTGCGCGGTCTTCCACTCCGGCGGCTTTTACGGCTTTCGCGCCGATGATGTGCTCGCTCAGGAAGTGTGTGTAACTCTTTTCGGTTGCGACCACGAGGTTCGCCGTTGCTTGTGCGCGCAACGATAGGGGGCGAACGACAAACAGCAGAACAGCGCTCGCGATGAGCGTGCTCAACGTCATCAAGGGCGAAATGTTTGTCGCAATAATCAGGTAAATGAAAAACCCGCTAAAGGATTGGATAATCTGTCCGAACACCTGGAGCATATTCTCCGTCCTCTGGATATCACGCACCAAGGTCGCCTGGAGCGTCCCTATCTTCTGCTTCAACAGGAACGGCCACGACGCATGCAACATCCGCTTCAACATCGCTTCGCTTTCTTTGCCCAAGAAGTCGGCACTGATCCACCCGCGAATGTAACCGGAAAACGTCATGACAACTGCGCGCAAGAGGAAGAGCCCGAGAATGAACGCGAGGAGATAACGGAAATTGAATGGGATGTGGAGAAAAGAGAATAACGTTTGTATTGCGCGGGAAATAAAGTCGGTCGGCCCGCTACCGGCGTTGGTATAAAAAGAAATGAGCGGAATGACCGCGTTGATGCCGATGCCGTCAAGCGTCGCCCCGACGATGCCGAGGACGATAAGGATGACTATTTGCCAACGATAGCCGCGAAACGTGTGCCAGAGCACCGCAAGATTTTTGAACGTTGAGGTTTTAGATGCGCTCATCTAGAAGTCCTTTACTCGTCGAAGCTTCTCGAGAATAGGTTGTTCGGTCGGCAATACACGCTTAACCCCGTCTCCTAAAGCGCGTTCGAATCTCCGAATATTGCCAACCATGAGTTCAAGGCGGAAAGGTTCGAGGCTTGCCGCCTGGTCGCTACCCGGCATCGTGCGGTCAAGCGTGATATGTCGCTCAACGATGCAAGCGCCGAGCGCGACCGCACAGACCGCCAAGGTTGATCCGTTTTCGTGCCCACTGTACCCAATCGGGATGGTGGGAAACTCTTTTTGAAGAGTTTCGATCATCCGGAGATTCAACTCCTCATCTTTTGACGGGTACGTGCTGACGCAGTGGAGGAGCACTATCGGGTTTCCCTTTAGAAGCTCGACCGCTCTTTGTACTTGTTCCATTGTGCTCATACCGGTAGAGAGCACGACTGGTTTCCCTGTTTTCTGTATCGCCTTCAACAGACCTGCGTCAGTGAGCGATGCGGACCCTACTTTATAGAAAGGAACGTTGAACGTCTCTAAGAATGCCACACTTGCTTCGTCCCACGGAGAAGCGGTCCACATGATGCCCTTTTCTTTGCAATAGGTATTAATATCTTGATACTCGGCAAGACCAAATTCAAGAATCCGTTTAAGGTCGCCGTTCGTAGTATTGGTTGGGTCTTTTGCGAGTCGTAATCGGTCTTCTTTTGAGAGAGGGTCTTTACCATAACGCTCGGCGCGCTCGCCGGCGTGTATTAGAAAACTATCATCAAAGGCTCGGGGCTTTGCGAGCTCCCCGGCGGTATAGACCGTCTCGATGGTGCGCTTCTGAAACTTTACCGCCTGAAAGCCATTTTGTACGGCAAGATCAATGAGCTGCTTGGCGATAGCGACACTGCCGTTATGGTTAATGCCGATTTCCGCAATGATAAAGATCGGCTCCCCAGAGCCGACAACGCGATCTCCTATTTCAATTTTAGGCATATATCTTTAAACCGAGCATAACGCTCTTTAGTTACTTGGACAAGACATTTGCGGTTATAGGGTTTTATGATAAAACACTACAATGTTCTTTACGTCTTAGGTGGAATATGAAAACTTCATGCATAGTGATTGTCGGGAAGCCCGGTGCGGGAAAGAGTAGTATCGGGAGCGAGCTCGCGCGACGCATTGGGGGAGCATATATATCTCTTGGGGCGTTTATGAGAGAGATGATGCATATTCCTGATCCGCATATCGGTGTTGATAAAAACTTCGTCTATGAGGTATTACAGAAGTACCTTACCGAAAAAAAGGTTTTCGGCACCCTTGTTCTTGATTGCCACCCCTACCCCAAGGACGATCTCGAAGCTTTACAGGCCTTCATGCGCAAACCCTCTTTGGACTTGCGGGCTGTCATTCATGTTACGGCCGATGACAAGGTGGCCTTGAATCGTTTGAAAAAGAGGCTGCGGCCTGGTCAAACGTGCGAAGAGCGTCTCAAGTACTTCAATGACAATCGGCATTTCATTGACGAGCTCTTGCAACATAAGCTCTCAATACACATTGAAAATAACGTAGACTTCGGTGATGCAAGTGCATTTGGAGACATTGCCGAAGAAATCTCACGAAAGTTGTAGCGAAAAATAAGTAACAAAATCCCCCGCATCTTTGTGGGGGATTTTTAATTCTTAAAATCAGCAGGGTTAAATATTTCCAGCAACTTGTGCGACTGGTGATAGAGATCGTCTCCTAAGTTTTTAAGGTCATCGCGACTAAAGAGTTTTATATCAACGCATTCCTCAGTCGGCACAAAATCAAGGTTGGCGAGATCAATACTATACGCAAGGACAACCGAGTAATACCAATCCATATCCCGACAGCCCTCAAATTTATTCACCCACACATACACGGGCTGTTTTGATACTGAAGTCACCTCTAAATTCATTTCCTCTTTAATCTCTCGCACCAGACCCTTATGCGGATCCTCCCCAAACCCTAACCCTCCGCCAGGAAGCTCCCATTTGTCTGCCAGGTCTGGCGCTTCTTTAACGAGAAGAATCTTGCCGTCTTTTACGAACAATCCCTTCACGACCGTTCTATAGAAACACTCCGGAAAATCTTTTGATTTCATGAGTTATAGAACAAAGTTCGATAGTCCGCCGTCAAAGGTGATGCTCACGCCGGTGAGATACTTTATATCGTTCTCAACGATGGAGCGTACGAACTTCCCGACCTCTTCGGGCTTTCCCGCCCGCTTCATGGGCAGTTTTGCCTCCAGTGCAGGAATATCGGCAGTCAGGTTCTTCAAACGATCAGTGAGGATGGGGCCAAGCGCGATATTGATACAGCTCACCTGCCGTGCGGCAAAGTGCTTTGAGAGCGCCTTCAGCATCGCCCATGAGGCGATGCGATAGGACTGTGAGAGAATCATGTTCTCCTTCGGCTCCGAGATAAGGTGCGAGTTGATAAGGAAAATATACCCTCCATCGCGCACCTCTATTTTCTGCAAGAGCGTTACAAAACTTAGAAACAACTGCTGATGGTATTTTTGCCACTCTTCCGAGGTTATTTCAAAGAAATCTTTTTTTGGCGGGCCACCAGTGTTCAGTACGAGAATATTCGTGGAAGGATGTTCTCTGACAAACGCCTCGACCGATTCGGGGCTCGAGGTGTCTATTTCTTTGCTTGAGATTATCGGGGCGTCAAACCCTGCCTTGCGGAGCTCTTCAACGATAGCGGCGCCCACACCACGCGAGGAGCCGAGCACCAGAGCTGTTTTGTTATTTTTTTCCATGCGTTTGGTCTAGAATGCTGTTTTCCATCTTCTTCTTTATACCATCTCCCATCATAGTTTCTAGACGCCGAATTTCGGCGATGACTATGGGACACTGCGAAAGCGGTATCGCATGAGTCTCGTCCTTATGCTTGATAGGGCGTTCGCCTTTAACGTAGAAGAAGAGTGCGAATGGCGAAAAGCCGAGCGACGCATAGAGCGCGTTCACATCCGTGGAGTGCGAACCGAACGCGACCGGGGCGCCGAAGCGCTCTTGGAGTCTCTGGATGGCACGCAGGTTGGTGTCCGCATCTTCATAGGAGAGCTG
>CALRBA010000010.1 GCA_943353835.1 Candidatus Nomurabacteria bacterium
AAATCATTTGTACCGAGCGGTGAAAGAAGACCTTTCTGATCGTGACCTGGGATCCTGCCAACAGCGAAGAATACCGCAAAAAAACCGACTACCACAAACGCAGTATTCCCCATTCTCTTCATCCATCCGTGCATTATCCACATTATCCACCACTCTGCCTGACCTAGAAAGAAGCTTCTGTGGATAACTTTGGTAGCTGTATAGGACATCAGAAAGGTCTTTTCACGTCTGAGTCACTTGTGCTACTATCCACCTGATGATAAGTCATATGCGGTCACTTATGTGTAACCTCAGCCTCTTTTTGCGAGCACTAGAATTGAAGTACAAGCGTATCTTCAGCATCGAAGAGATTGAACGCGAGACCATTCTCCAGTGGATGTTTGGCGCCTCACTCTTATTTTTTTTCATAACGTTCAACCGATGGATAACGTCATCAAACGTGACCATCGAGGCTGCGCAGCGCGGCAGCGCAGTGTGCTGGGAATACTTCCAGAATTGCGCCGATTTTTATTTTCTCCACGAGATAGGCGTCGGCTATTCGCAGACTATCTTTTACATGGTGCTCTACGGCATCATGCTTCTTATCGTCTACTGCATGTGGCAGAGAGAGTGGGCACGCGCTCATGTACTTCTCACACTTCTCTTGCTGTGGGAGATACTCGTGGTGCTTGTGCTTTCGTTTAGTGACGGTGCTCCATATTATTACTATCACATCGTGCTCACGACAATGCTCCTCTTCGTTCGACATAAAGAATTTTTCCTTAAATTCTCGTTTGTGTTTATGTACTTTATGTCTGCGACCACAAAGCTCGATTCTACATGGATACTCGGTACCTACTTTACGGCGCTTCGCGACGGCCTGCCACTTTTCCCGGATATTTTGGCCGCTCCAATCACGAACGTGGTGATATTCATGCAGATGATCGGTGCATGGTTCCTTATCTCGCGCAACATGGTGCTACAGCGCATCGCATTTCTGTACTTTCTCGCCTTTCACCTCTATTCAGGCATATTCGTGCTCTACTTCTATCCCTCGGTATCGCTCCCTCCTCTTCTCATCCTTTTCGGACCAATGTACCGCTATACGTCGATCCCGTTCGACAAAAAAACTTTTGCCGGAATCCTTGTGCTTCTTCTGGTCACAATCTTCCAGCTCCTCGGCTTCACTGCCCCTGGCGATCGCCGAATGACTTTAGAAGGGAATAAATTCGGCATGTTCATGTTTGAGGCAAATCATCAGTGCATCGTTACGACAGGAACATATAGAAGGGGCGAACCTATTTCGCGTCCTGATTTTGAAGTGGCGGATGGAACGCCATGTACGGGCTTCTTTTGTCTCACCAAGCGGACAACAACAGAGGCGGGAGAGGGTCGGACAGTTCGTGAAGAACGATATGAATCCGGTACTGCTTGGAATCGATGCTACCCATATGAGAGATGGTCACGGCTACAGGCGCAGTGCAAACGAGATGTATCGATAGAACGCATTTCACTACGCCTTGACCACTCTATCAATGGAGGCCCTTTCTACCGAACAGTAGATGAAGAGAATATTTGCAATGTTCCTTACCGAGCCTTTGGTGGCAACGCGTGGATAAAACAACCACCGGAGGCTCCGCTAATCGGATACCCGGTAACGAATACGTACAATTAATATGGAGCCCGCTACTACAACAATGATCGTCCTAAAAGAGCTGGCTGGCAATCCGCCACCTCGGCTGAACGACATACAGGAATTGCTTGTGCCGCACGTGGAACTGCTCACTAATTTTTGGATCGCCGTTTGGATAATGACCGTCATCGTCCTTTTAGCCATGCTCTGGCTAGAATACAAGAAACATCGGAGCGATACGCGTGAAGCGAGTTATTAAAAAAACAGACCCGAATGCCCACATGGGAAGCATTCGTGTCGGAATGTTGAACTCAAGTCTTGGTCCCTTGTGGAAAATCTGTTTCGTCAAGCACGATGCGACTTTTACCGCGCGGCGTGCGCGGTAACTTTTGTACGGTCTCGACCTGAACAGTGATGCCCTCCCCCACAAGCTCTGTAAGTTTTTCTCTCACCTTTTCAATTACATCTTCGTGAAAGGCTGGCCCCGGAATAATGCGCGCGACGATTTCTGTGTTGGAGCGTTTCGCTATCTGATATTGGAATATCAGGTGCATAAAGCTATCCATGGCACCGTCAAATTCAAGATGGTGTATACGGCGTGACGGGAACGCGAGGGATGCGGTATAGCGTCCCTTGACCCAGAGTCTCGGCGATCTCAACCCGCAGTGGCACGGTTCGTACGAAACGCGTCCATGATCGCCGGTATCATAACGGATAAATGGCATGTTGTAGTTGAAGAGATCGGTCGCCACCAGTCTACCTTCTGTGCCGGGAGCAACAGGGCTGTATGCATCATCGGTGATCTCGATAATGACGGACTCGGTGTTGATATGGAAACCGTCATGCACCCTGCACTCAACGCCGATCGCCCCGATCTCTTCAAGACCATAGCGATCGTATATCTCGCTTCCCATAGTGTCATTGACAAACTTTCTAAGTGAAGGAAAAAGTACCTCGCCGAAGGAGAGCACGAATCGCGGGGCCGGCTGCAGAAGTGATGGTTCGCGTTCTATGAGCCGTGCCATGTCAAGCAATATCGAAGGATACGTAGATATGATATCAGCTTTGAATTGTGATATTTGTGCGAGTGCCTGTCGCGCATCTCTTTGGAATTCTTCAACGGGAATAAAAAGACGGTCCTCTGTTGAGGGCGCACGTATCTTGATACGAGCAAGCCGCGTCGAAAATATCTTGCTGAACGGCACTCCTAGCCACCACAGAAATCGCAACGACGCGAACTCGCTGTACATAGGGGTTCGCGCGTGGTCACCCATAAGGAACGTGAATGGTGTTCCACTCGTTCCGGAAGTCTCGTACCAGTATGATTGCGCCATACGACTATTGTCAATGTAATCTTCCACCATGCGCCCAAGGAACGTATGTTTACTCGTGGTGGGTAATCTGGCTATATCCGCGATTGAACGGATAGAGTCAGGATCGATGTTCTTGTCGCGTGCCAGAGAGCGCCAGATCGGGACGTTGAGGCATGCATGACCTACGAGTCGATGCAGATACTTTTCCTGCCAACGCCGTTGCACGCGTAGCGAGCGACGATGAATAAGACAGAACTGCGTGAACTGCACGCGTCTCCAGAAATGAAGCATCATACGCGATTAAATTCGCGGAGAAAATATATCGCCTTCCCGTTGGGCGACGCAGGAATAGTGTCCGTAAGCTCCCAACGTATCTGCACGCGCGGATGCAACATACGTATCAAGAGTGCCTCGATGTGTTGCTTCTTGTCGGCGAAAACCAGTCCTGGGATAACCCGCACAACGAACGACATTGGTCCTTTCTGGACAAGTTGATATTGGAGTATCGAATCCTTAAAAGCACCGAGAGCGTACGCGACATCTAGCAACGAGACTACGCGACCGTCGAGATTAATAAGTTCAGATGTTCGTCCTTTGAAGGTGAGCGTGCGTAATGTCCTGCCGCACGCGCACGGAGTGTCGGAGAGCACTCCTATATCGCCGATATCGTAACGAATGAACGGCATGACACGATTATCAAAGGTCGTTACCACTATGCGTCCTTCTTTCCCCGAAGGCAGAGGACGATTGTCAATATCGACGACTTCTACGTAGGCCCATTCTTCGCTGAGATGCATAGTGTGACGCTCACATTCATATCCGAGAAAGCCAGCTTCGCGAGATGCGTAGAGAGTGAACAGCTCAGTCTTCATGATACGCTCGATGTAGGATCGGTCATGCGCGATCAAGTGTTCGCCAGCGACAACTACGTTGCGTATGGGAAGCTTTATGTCATTTTTTTCCATTTGTCGCGCTGCTTCAACGATCCATGACGTATATCCATAAAGTATGAATCCAGCCGGAAACTGCTGCGCAAGTTCTTTAAGCTCTTCAAGACGATGGTGCATGCTGTTGTAGCTGCGCAAAAAGAACCAAAAGTGTCGATAAAATGTGAAGCCGTTGCGCGGGCGGGCTCGCATATACACGATTGGAAATCGCTTCGCGATAAGCGTCCGAAAAATTCGTTCCGTTATCGCAAAGCTTCTGAGAGACGCGTGCCAATCATGATAAAAATGGAATGGTATACCCGTTGAGCCAGAAGTATGATCCTCATCGCTTCTCTCAATAAGTGATTCATCCGTAATATCGGCAGGCGGCTGTTGTACCAATTGCTGCTTTGAGATAATCGGCATTCTTGCAAGTACTTCGCGGGGCGTGAGGTGATCCACACCGACTTTTTCGAGCAAATCTCTCCAATACGGCACGCGTTTTGCGTCACGAAATAGTTCGAGCAACCGTGCATCCTGATACCGGTCGAGTTTCTCCCTAGGCCAAAACTGGCTTTTCATCAGCGCACGAGTATCAAAATACAATGGTATGAACTTCAGAAAACTTTTAAAAGCGATTGGGTGCGTCCAAAAACGGTCACTGCGCCATCCCTTCTTCAGCAAAATTGATTCATTCGTAAACATATCATTAAAAAATGCGTGCAATCTCTCGCCACGGATCACGTGCTCGGTGTTCGAACGCCTGTGTGCATGCCTTGTCTTCTTGCGCACAAATGGCTCTCACTTCTTCCACTGGCGTGCCTAGACGAAGAAGAAAGAAAAACATGGTCTGATAACAACTTTCCCGAAACCGCTCTTCTGTTTGCGATTTACAATAGCCAGGCAACGTATCTAATCTGTCCTGCGTTGCGACCGATATCTGCCCAAGATAGCAGGCGGCTCGATCCTCAGCTACGGCGAACTGCCCACAGAAACGGCGTGCCATTGTTTGGTCTTGTCGTATCCAATACGCAGAATAAACACCCACACCGGCAACACAAGCCATCTTGTCATCCCACGTCTTTTGTGCCGCGCATATGTCGCGGACGCGCCTGATGGCGTCACTGCGTGAGACCCCTTCTTTCTTTAGTGTTTCTTCTGCCACACGCGTGAAGTAACGGAAACAAGCTCGACGCTCTTCAAAGAGAGGTAGGTCACAGAACGCGGAAAGAGATTCGGACGTCGGATACGTGAGACCTGAAATCGATCGCGTGTTTCGTTCCGAAAGAATGTCTGCGTATTCCATCACCGCGCCCTGATAACAGTTAAGCTTCAGCGGCTGGCCCACTATCTCCCTGCACATCTCAAGAGAAGGTTCGAGCTGCAAGTACGCCTGAAAGAGCGCGTGACCGACGCCGTGACAATTCGTAGCCACTTTACACAGAGGTCCGCCCACTATGCGTATCTCTTCTGGGCTGAGATGTTTTAGGTCAAAATCGGGATCGTCATAGCCTAATCCGGTCGCGAATGCTTCGCCAATGATTCCGTGCGGACATGATGAATCGCACTCCCTATTGCACGTGGCGATTGCATCTTCTACATTGCCGTATTTTTTGTAGAGTTCTTTGCCAACGAAATGACCGGCATAGTGACACTGACCTGGATTAAGACGCTCAGCGAACGCGTCCATTATCTCGCTTCCTGACTTCAGCGAGACTAGGTCGCGCGCTACCGTTACCGCACACACTGTATCATCCCCTTTACCTAGGCATGTGTCGGCGCGCTCGAGCGCTTTGTCAAACGGGTGCGTTGATTGCTTGGGAATTAGATCACCCCCATTCAAAACGAGAATAAACACCACAACGCCACATCCGATGAGGAATCCTTTCAGGTCGAAAAAAGACATACCATATTATACAACGCAGAGCATAGAAGTTGAATAGCCAGTAAGAACGCTTTTATATAGATGAAAGTAAAAGTGGACAGCCGCCATTACCACAATTACAGTTTACGGACAAAATAGAACGTGGCATAGGCGACAGCGATGCCGATGATGGCGCCTCCGACAATATCTGACGGATAGTGGATGCCAGCTATCACGCGGCTCGTCGTCATTAGTAATGTCGCTATAAAGAAGCCGATGCCCCACTTCTTGTTATAGAGATAGACGGCAGTAGCGAGCGCGAAAAAGAAGGTTGCGTGGCCCGAGGGGAATGACCACGTTGGGTCGGTGAAGAGCGGCTGGATGGGCAGGTCGATAAATGGGCGCGGGCGATGGTAGAAGAAGCGAATAAGCTCGGTAATAACTCCGCGCGCGATGAATACCGAGACAAGAACGACGCCGAGAGCCTCAAACCGCTTGCGCCACTCATAGCCCGAGAACAGGATAAAAATAGCGAATGCGATTATCAAAACGTAGGCGAGATACGATACAAAAAAAATGATGATACTATCAAGCGCCGGCGAGATGCTCGTGAGGCTGTTGAGAAATAGAACGAGCTGTGTGTCAAGTGGCATATCGTATTAGAGAACCGGCATGAAAGTTCCGATTGCGACACCCATCACTATCGCCGCTCCGCCAAGTAGGGCCATCCTCATACCGCGCCAGAGCATCGGGAGCCGCGAGAAGCGTGCGCTTAAGGCTCCGACGATGAATAGAGACATGACAGAAAGACTGATTGATGCGATAAGTGCGGTACCGGAAGCGAAGATGATGTACGGAATAAGCGGGATGAGAGACGCGAGTACGCATGAGATGAACATTAAAATTGCGGCTGTGATGGAATGGCGATTATTGACGACAGACTTGCTCATATATTCTTCAGCCGATTCTTCTGAAAGAAAGTCGCCCATAGCCATAGAGAATGCTTCAACCAACGCGTAAATGATGCCAGTGAGAATGATAGTCGCTCTCGGCACTCCAGCGACGCTGATACCGGCTAGGAAGCCGACCGTGGAGACAAGACTGTCGTTGATGCCGAAGACTATTGTGCGTAAATATAGCGCAGAAGTTTTCATACGGAGATGATATCATGGATATGATGAATGTTTTTGAACCGAATACTGGCAAGAAATTGACTATTGAGCTGACGAGCGGAACATACGCGCGATTGCCGATTAAGACTCATGTCATTACAGACAAGGACGACATCGTTGACATAGTGAAGAGATATGTACAACCTCATCTTAAAAACGGCGATTTTATTTTTATAAGCGAACGCATTGTGGCGATAACCCAAGGGAGGGCGTATCCGATACGAGATATCCACCCGTCACGGCTCGCGACATTCCTTTCAAAGTTCGTCCATAAATCTCCCTATGGGATAGGGCTCGGGAGTCCGTGGACGATGGAACTCGCGATACGAGAAGCAGGCGTTCCAAGGATGCTCGTGGCAACATTTGTCGCTGCGATTACCAAGCCATTTGGTATGAAGGGTGTGTTTTATCGTGTCGTCGGAAATAATATTAATGCCATTGACGGCCCTTGTTCGTATACGTTACCGCCGTACAATGAGTACGCGAAATTGGGACCGGCTGAACCAGAAAAGGTGGCGAGATATCTGAAATCAGAACTGCATCACGACGTCGTTATTATCGATGCGAATGATTTAGGCGTTGCTGTGCTCGGTACATCCAATAAGAATATTTCGGACGATTTTTGCAAAAATGTATTCAAAGATAATCCGCTTGGTCAGTCTACCGAACAAACTCCCTTGTGCATTGTAAGAAACATTAGCGCATAAATGATATTGTAAATGGGTCATCTCTATATATATATGGATTTTCTTTTTTCGGTGAATATAATCGCACTGCTCTTTTCTTTCTTTGTTGTCGGAGCTCTTCTTGGTGCTGCATTCTCTAAATCAATCCGAGAACGGTTAGTGGAGTTCTTGCATCTGGAACAACTGCTGCTCGTCAGGTCTATCCATAATCCGATCCTTAAGCCTGGAACGAATCCGTGGACGGCTGAAGCGGTGATGAATCCGGCGGCCGCCGTACTCGGCGGCCGCACCCACCTAATCTATCGCGCCATCGGGATGGACGGTGTCTCGCGTCTCGGGTACGCCAGTAGCCCTGACGGCATCACCTTTGATAAACGCCTCCCTTATCCGGTGTATGTAGCCCAGAAGCCACGCAATCTCCCCGGACACGCGATGCATCATCGTCCTGGCGAGGATAAGCGATACTCGCCCATCCTCTATCCATCGGGCGGGAGCTGGGGCGGATGCGAAGACCCAAGAATGGTAGTCATAGAGGGTCGCGTGTACGTCACCTTTAACATGTTTGACGGGTGGGACTTCATCCGTGTCGCCGCTATCTCAATAGCCGAAGAAGATTTCCTCTCCGGACAATTCTGGAAATGGGACGGGCCACATCTTCTTTCAGAGCCGAAACAGGTGCATAAAAACTGGGTGATTTTCCCCGAGAAAATTAACGGCAAGTACGCCATCCTCCACAGCGTCGTGCCAAAGATAGATATTGCCTATCGCGATTCTATTGAAGACATCGGCACCGCAGAACCGTTTATTACCAGCTGGGCAGGGTCGCGGAGCGACCTCCCTGCACGCGAAGATGCTTGGGACAGCTTCATCCGTGGTGCGGGGCCACCGCCCATAAGAACTGATAAGGGTTGGTTACTGCTTTATCACGCTATTGACGAGCACGACCCAGGTCGCTACAAGCTCGGCGCTATGTTGCTAGACTTGAACGACCCGACGAATATTCTCTATCACTCTGCGGCGCCTATCCTCTCTCCCGATGAGCGGTATGAAAACCACGGGAAGCCCGGTATCGTGTACGCATGTGGCGCCGTCGTCCGTCCCTCGACTACGCTCGTGACAGGCGACACGCTCTACGTCTATTACGGTGGAGCGGATAAGGTCATCTGCGTCGCAACTACGCCCATGAATTCCTTTCTTGAAGCACTCATCGCTGGCAGTCAGCCTGTCCTCGCGACAATTACACCAGCCCAAACCACATAATGTATGTTCGTCATCCGTAGAGAACCACACAACCCAGTCCTTTCACCCCGCCACGAACACCCGTGGGAGACACTTGCGACTTTCAACCCCTCAGTCATCCGCGAAGAGAACGGCTGGCGCATGTATTACCGTGCGCTCTCCAATCCGGCCGCGCTTGTTTCTCCGTATGCGGGACAATCAACCATCGGTGAAGCATTTTCCGAAGACGGACTTCATTTCAATATTCGTCGGCAAGTGCTGATGCCTGAAGAACCTTGGGAGGCGTTCGGCTGTGAGGACCCGCGCGCGACCGTTTTTGAAGGTGTCACCTACCTCTCCTATACTGCGCTTGGTGGCTACCCTTTTTCAAAAGACAATATTAAAGTCGGTATTGCCGTCGCGCGCGACGGCAAGAATTTTACCGAACGGCATCTCGTAACACCATTTAATGCAAAAGCGTTCGCATTGTTCCCAGAACGCATCGGCGGAAAAGTCGTCGCGATGCTTTCGGTCCACACCGACGAACCGCCAACGGAAATATGTCTCGTCTATGCCGATCATATTGAAGACTTCTGGTCTCCAAGCTTTTGGGAAACGTGGTATACAAATTGGCAGTCGCATAAATTCGTCCTGAAGCGCAACGAAAAAGACCATGTAGAGGTCGGGAGCGTCCCGATTCTCACTCAACACGGCTGGTTGATTTTCTACTCCTATATAGAAGATTACTTCACCGATAATGCAAGAGTCTTTTCTGTAGAAGCGGCACTTCTGGACCATGATGACCCTTCAAAAATCATCGGCCGTACTGAATCTCTCATGGTCCCAGAAGAAATCTACGAGCAGTACGGTCTAGTGCCAAACATTGTCTTCCCAACCAGCGCGACCGTCGGCGACAATGGCAGGCTCGATATCTGGTACGGCGCGGCTGATACTGTCTGTGCGAAAGCGAGCGTGAAGATGCGCGACCTAATGCGCGCGCTGGACCCAGAGCTGCCAGCACGTACATTTATCCGCGCACCGGAAAATCCGATATTGTCGCCACGCGGAGAAGGGTTTGAGAGTCATAACGTGATGAACTCTGCGGCAATTGACATTGATGGCTCTATTTATATCCTCTACCGCGCGATGGACAGAGATAATACATCAACAATAGGCCTCGCAGTCACAAGAGACGGAATTCATATAGATGAGCGTCTGCCAGAGCCAATCTATGCGCCACGCGCCGATTTTGAAATGAAGCGTGGGAGCTCTACTGGCAATTCTGGCTGTGAAGACCCTCGCATCGTACGCATCAATGACACTTTATATATGACCTACACAGCATACAATGGCGTACGAGCACCAGCAGGTGCGGTCTCATCTATCAGCGTGGAGGACTTCATCGCGAGGCGATTTGAGAAATGGAGCGTCCCATTTCTACTGACGCCTGATAACGTTGACGACAAAGACTTGGCACTTCTACCTGAAAAAGTTAACGGGAATTATCTACTCTATCACCGCGTTAACAATATAATCTGCGCCGATCTCTTACCAGACCTAGCCACGGGGAAACGCGTGAGCCGTTGTATTGAAGTAATGGGACCACGACACGGGATGTGGGACGGAGCGAAGGTCGGAAGCGCAGCGCCGCCAATTAAGGTTGGCGATAAGTGGCTGATGATCTACCACGGCGTCTCGCGCCACGCGACGTATCGCCTAGGTGCAGCGCTCCTAGATTCTTCAGGTACGTCGCTTATAGCACGCACCGCCGACCCCGTCTTTGAACCAGTTGAGAAATATGAGAAGGAGGGCGAGGTCGCGAATGTTGTTTTCTCTTGCGGGGCCATCGTGCGTGGCGATACGATATTCCTCTATTACGGTGCTGCCGATAGGGTCATCGGCGTCGCGACCGCCTCGCTCGCGCACATGCTTGACGCACTTTCATAATGAACAAACTAATAATTTTTGACTTAGACGGCACGCTCGCAGAGAGTAAACAACCAATCACGACCGAGATGGCGGAGCTCGTCGCGAAAATCCTGACGAAGACACGCGTTGCCGTTATTTCCGGCGGGGCTCTCTCGCAATTCTTGAAGCAGGTTGTCGCGATGCTTCCGATGGATGCGAACCTTGCGAATCTTTACTTACTTCCCACGAGCGGAGCCGCACTCTATGAATTCCACACTTCGACTTCGCTCAGTGCAGGGAACAATTGGAAAAAAATTTATGAAGAGCGTCTTTCAGAAAAAGAAGCGCATACTATTGAAACAATGATGCGCGCGGTAGCCGAGGAGACTGGTGTTATTAATTTCAGAGAACAGTCCTGGGGCGAACGTATTGAATACCGTGGTAGCCAGGTGAGTATGTCTGCGCTCGGACAACAGGCGCCGGTTGCATTGAAAAAAGCGTGGGACCCTAATCACACGAAACGTCGCATGCTCCAAACACACATTGTGGAACGGTTACCACAGTTCGAAGTCAGATATGGCGGCTTAACAACCATTGATGTCACCAAGCACGGTATTGATAAGGCCTATGGCATCCATAAACTCTGCGAGCGCCTCGGCATCGCTGAAACCGACACCCTTTACGTCGGCGACGAGCTGGAAAGTGGCGGTAACGACGAGGCCGTGTATAAAACATCTGTACAGACCAAGAGCGTCGCCTCTCCATCTGACACCGAACGCCTGATTGAATCTTTGCTTACTGCTTCATAAGACGCACGAGGCGGATAGTTTCAAACGAGTGGCGTCCGCCGAGCGTGTGGAAGACTGGCGAGAGCTTATCGTCGGTCGCCCTCGCGAGTGCCTCATGTATCTCATCGATTATGTTGAGTTGTATCAAGTGGGAGAAGTCGGCGCGGGCGAGACAGTCTATCTCGGCCAGCTCTTCCAGATGCTTCACGATGGTTGAGGCGACGAGCCCACGCGCCTTCACTGCGTCTTTCAAATTTTTCGCATCTCGTACCGTCTGCAATGTCTCCGCGAGCCTCCCAGGCAATGCTCCAATTTTATTATTCGAATTTTTAATTTGTTTCGGATTTCGTGCTTCGAATTTCGAATTTTCTGTAATGAGAGCACCTCCCATCGCTTTCACGAATTTCTTCTGCATCTCTTCCACTTCCGGCTTACGTATCTCCCCGAACGCCTCCAGCGCTGCGAGAGATGCGGCCCGAAAGTCCCTGTCTTTCTCCAATATCTCCGGATGCACCTCTAATGCGCGTTGATTGAGTCCAGTGAGATACACTCCACTTAATCGTCTAACGCGCGAGAGAGCGACATACCCCTGTCCGTATTCAAACGCCTTTGATAAATCCATAATCGCCGCGTCCATACTCATTCCCTGGCTCTTGTGCACCGTCATCGCGTAGGCGAGACGGAGAGGTATCTGGCTGATGCTCGCCTTCACCTTCCCTTGCTCCTCTACCTGCCACTCCATCGGCTCTGTAGATATCCTCAAGCCGTTCTTCGTCTTCACAATCGGCATTCCGTCTGCTCCCCAGCCGCTCACTACTCCAAGTGTCCCGTTAACGAATCGCCCTTGCGGAGAATTCTTGGTGAACATCACCGTCGCGCCCTCCTTCAGCTCAAGTGTCTCGGGCGAGAGGCATCCGCGAATAAGCCCTTCCACCAAAGAATCTTTTCCTCTTGAACTCATATGAAATTTTTTCACCGTACCTTTAAGCTTCGCGAGCTCGCCCGCGTTGATACGGTCCACGTCCGCGTTATGCGAGAAGAGTTTTGGCGCGTCTGGCGGGAGTTCGGCGAGCCCTACCGAGCGCGTCATTAGCCGCTCGTGATGCATCTCTTCAACATTCCCAGAACGTATCGCCGAGAGTACAGAGATAAATTCGTTATCGTCCTGCCGGTACTGCTCGGTGAGGTAGCACGTAATTAAATTGAGGTCGCGCCATGTTGCTGACGAATATGCGAACTTAACTTCCCTACCGCGCGAGATCGGCGGGAGCTGGAAGAAGTCCCCGACTAGAATAACAATGAGCCCGCCAAAAGGCATCTGCGACCGACGCACTTCTCTACACACTTTATCCACCATTTCAAACGTCGTTGCCGATAGCATTGAAATTTCTTCAATAATCAGCACCTTCGCCTTCGCGATACGCTTCGCGATATGCTCCTTGCTAGCGATGCGATCTACATCCTCGCGCGAGAGACTCTCCGCTATGCCGATACCGCTCCAAGAGTGGAGCGTCATACCAGAAACATGCGTCGCGGCGATACCGGTCGCCGCTGTGATTGACGGCTCAATGCCGGAGGCACGCAACCACTCTACGAATTCATTTATCGTATGCGTCTTACCGCTCCCGGGCTCGCCAGTGAGATATACATTTGCACCCGTCTTCAATATCGCGAGCGCTTCGCCTTGTGTCATCAAGCGATGATAGCAGACTTGTTAGCGATGTAGCCAATTCTAAATCTTCGAGAAAGCGTAACCGAGAACATATCCAATCGCTGTCGCGACGAGGATAATAGTGTTATGGCTAATGTTCTTATAGTACTACTATATGATGAAATTGCTGTTATTCAGTGTGTATGTTATTATCTATGCAATAGATGAGGGGCGACTCATTTTGAGCTCGCCCTTTTCGTTTGTTAATTGATTAACGTTCTTTGGAGATTAGAAATGGATCGTGAGTTACATAAAATAAAGTCTGAAATGCTCGGAGGCTCAGAGCAGTCGGAGGAGGAGCAGGATTCTGGTACGACCAGTGTCCAGCATGCACAAACGTATGTTGACCCAATTATCGTACGCTTCCTTGCAGATTCTGAATTACATCTGCGAGGATACAACTAATAACTGATTAAACACGACAAAAGGCGACCTCGGTCGCCTTTTTTATATTAAAATTATTATACGAGATAGCCTTATCTCTTTTTGTTCGCTTCAGTCGCCACTAGGTATGAGTCTTGGCCGTAGCCGGCGATACCGAGATATTCAGCTTCGCCCCGTAGTATCGCCTCGTATGGCTGACAGGCGAAGCAACCGGATGGGCCGCGCGGGCAGTCATACGCGCGACGCTCGCGAGCGTCTTTCACACGCCGCGCGAGCGCGAGCACCTTCTCTCTTGCCTCGCCCGCGTCCGGTAGAGCCACCTCGGTCGGGGCATCGTTCTTTTCTAAATACCAATACGCCGCGCCGCTCACGCGACGCTTCTGAAGCTCTTTCAGCAGGAGCAGATATATCGGCAACTGAAGCGAGTCTCCGCTCTCTTCATTCTTCCCCGTTTTGAAATCAATAATACGAATGGTGTCGTCCGCCTCTACATATTCCAGCCAATCAATCACTCCGCACAAAATTATGTTTTCGTCTTCGTTCAAATAAAAATTCGGAATCATATCTTTCTTTGACTCTTTAAGCCGTACTGTCTTCTTCCCTATTGGCCCCGGAGACTTTAAGACTCGCTCTATCATCGCGCGACCTCGCGCTTTCGCTTCAGTCTCTTCTGCATCATTTGTGAAGCCACCCTTTTTACCAGACGCGTTCGTCGCCCATTCTTTTTCAAAATCAGCAAGCAGGTCGCGCCGCAGGCGCTCTTCAACCGGCAACACCTTAAGCGCCTCCAGAGTCGCGTGCACCGCGCTCCCTAGCGAGAGTGCAGGATTCACTACGGTTATCTTCCTACCCGTGTCCGGATTTTTATACACATTGTGCAGGTAATACGCACGCGGACACTTGAGGAAATCTCCCATTGAAGAGTGGGACACCCACACCGCTCCGTACTTATCCGCCATGCCTGTATCTTACCGCACGACTCCGCCCTGTGGATTTATTTTTCCATTTGTTTTCTTACACATTGTTTTTACGTTTTTTGTTATTTATCATGCTTTTCTTATCGGCGTAAAGCTTTACCAGGACTTTGACAAGTCAGACTTGTCCAGAATTGCGGCGAGAGGAGAACCA
>CALRBA010000011.1 GCA_943353835.1 Candidatus Nomurabacteria bacterium
TTTTCATTTGGCGGTGTGGTCTTTATAGACAGCGAACGCGAGCAGAGAGATTATAAATAACCCGATAAGAACAGTATAGAACACGGCACCTATTTCCCTTAGACCGACCTGTTGAGAAGCGTCATACGCTGACGCGGTTTGCGGGATACTACTATCTTCTTGTTTCTCGGCTACCTCGTAGGTAATTCTAGTGACTGTAGGTACGCTAGTAACAACGGGGTTAGATAGTGTGAGTGACGCATTCGAAGTTTTCTGCTCTACGATAGCTATCGGTGTGCTGGTAGCGACAGACGGTGTCGTTATCGCAGTAGTGGTTGTAGCCACAATGGTAAACGAGGTAGCGTCGGAGACGCCTCTTCCGCCACCCCCACCACCTCCTGAAGAAGATGTTTGTGGGGCAGGCGTAGGAGCCGGAGCTTCATAGACTACCGTATCGCCGAGTACTGGGCTTATGGTGATGATATTTTTACCATCACCATTTGTGTCTACCGTGAGCGCCGAGACGGTGTTGAGAGCGCCCGTGACGGTGAGGCTAGCGAGAGTGCTGGAGGTGGTCGGCACGTTCGCGATAGTACTGGAGGCCGTAATGATGTTACCCGAGCTTTCTTGCATATCCAGAGTGAATGTACCGCTCGCCAGCCCTACGAGCGAGAGCTGATATGTCCCGCCTTCAGGGACGATAATGTACGCGACGTCGCCGAGCTCGCCATAGGTAGAGCCTGGGATGCCTTGGTTTATATAGCCATCGCTCGAGAGACCGGTAACATTACCGAGAGAGTCGGTGACCTGCATATTAAGCGGAGAGTGGAGGAAGAATGAGAGTTTTTTATTTGTTATTGATGCTGGTTGACTCGTAGAAATATATGTTGGGAGCGTGCTCGTGCTGTTCTTAATGATATTTTTTATAAAATCTTGCAGTGATGGAATTTCAAAGAGATCGCGATGGGTTATTCGTGAACGAGTTTCGCCGTTATAAGAATGGAGATCAATCCAATACCTTTTCACATTCGTGCTAGAGGCGAGCATAAGCGCGCTCGGGATAGGGACCGTGCCGTCGCCATCTTCAACAAAGATTGGCCGATAGTCTCGCACCGTACTCACAGAGGTGAGCGCGCTTATAGCAGACACTTTGATAAAATCTATTCCCGCCACAGTGTCCACTCCCCAGCCGGCGACCTGGCTCACTTCTATACCGGAAGGAGGAGTCCATGCGTCAAGCGTCGCGTGCTGGGTGTTCGCATAATCTATAAGTGTTGCGTTCCCGACTTCTGCAGAGCGCACATCGCTCGCCGATGGCTTCACACGACCTCCTTCGTCAGCGCGGAGGAACTTATAAAGATTGGTTACGTTGCCGATGGTAGAGCCGTAGGCAGAAATTTCTTTCGCGTAGGCGTCGCCCGCGAAGCGGGCGACTGGATGCTCGATGTCGCTCGCGATGCTTTCAAAATAATTCTGCGACGGGAGCAGATGGTACGCCATCGGCGAATTAATCGACAATTGACGTGCGACTTTCGTTCTCAAAATTTGAATGCCAAAAAGATTTATTCCTTGGTCCTGCCCAAAGAGAATAGCGCCGAGGGCGACAGGTGCGCCACTCTGTGGCGCACCTACCAGTATTATCTTATCCACGAGCGCTAAGGTCTCCGTATTACCAAGCTTCGCGAGGAGCGCTTTGGCGACGAGACCGCCGTTGCTGTGCGCGACAATCGTCACCTTCTTCGTCTTCGAGTCTATCGCGAGTGCGCGGAGCGTCTGTTCTATGTACGGAGTGCTCGTCGCTTCAGTGTAATATATTTTCCCGTCGCGCTCCGCACCATTGTTCAGAAGGTCGGTGAGCGAGAGTCGCCAGTCATATGCGACGGGTTTCCAGTCGTTGATCGTCCCGCCTGTCTCAAGCCCGTTCATCTCATCAATAAAAGTTTTATAAATATCGCTACCGCCAGCCGAGTCAATAATGTCGTCTGCTTTTGTATAAATGTCACTGCAGACGCTGTTCCCTAAAACATCCAGAAAAAGTCTCTCAACATTTGGATCGCCAATGCCGACAAGGACACGAAAAATACTACTAATCACAGACGGTTCCCAGAGCTTTTTTTCAACTGACTGACCACACCCAATCCCCTCATAGAGGCGACTGCCCTTAATACCGGGCAGAAAGAGGACACTAGAGACGCAGTTGCCCGCCGCGATACAAGGGTCGGGTAAGGGCGCCATCTGAATGGTCAGATACGGGATCGTATTCGCCGCGTTGCTCTTTATCTTCGTCTGGTGTTGATACTGTGAGAGACCGAAGAAGCCGACAGACACAGCGCGCGTGCCGTCGGCGTAGGTGCTGGTCGTCGTCCCTGTCTTTACCGTGAAGATATGGAAGCCGCCGTCTGCGAGAAGCGTACGCTCCGCGTCGTTAAATAGGTAGGTCTGCAGGCGAGATGTGCAGTCGGTAGAGCCCTCCTGTTGGATACAAACGCCAGCGGGAGAGTCGTTCACCGTGCTCGCGTTCGGGTCCTTCATCATGAAGGTTAGATACAGTTCGCCCTGACCCAGATGCACATTCCCCAGACTCGCAGAATCTATATACGAATTTTGAAATGTCGTCTGCGGATTATCCATACGCCCTGTTCTGTCGTTCTGCTCATAGGCGGTGACGAAGTCGCTCGGCACGGGCGAAGCCGCGGGAGTAGAAGGCGTCGTCTCGATAACGAGAGTGGGAATGGTCCCCGCGGCATTACTCTTCAAGTGAGTACTGTTCTTATACTGCGAGAGATTGAAGAACTCAATGTAGATGGGGACCGTGCCGTCGGCATCGTCGCGCGTCGTTGTGGCGGTCTGCACGGTGAAAGTGTGGAAGGCACCGTCTGCCAGCAGCGTTCGGTCGGCATCAGTGAAGGTGTAGGTTTGGAGGTCATTACAGGTGGCGCATGTGGCGAGAGCGACGCCCCCGGGCTGGTCGTGGACCGTGCTCGCGTTCGGGTCCTTGATTGTGAAGGTGAGCGAGAGGCTGTTCTTGCCTAGAACGAGATTGCCGAGACTTTCCGACGTGATCCATGTATTCTGAAAGGTCGCCTGCGACGAGGTCATGTCGCCCGAGTCGTCGTACTGCGTGAAGAGCGTGACGATATCAGCATGCGCGACAAACGAATACGCACTCCACGCGAACGCGCTGATGAAAAAGAATAACGCGATATGCCGCAGATGCATCACTCTCACTATAATACCGAACGGTGCCTCTGTGGATAAAAAATAATGTACACTGTGCATATGAATATTGATGAATTAAAAAATGCATTGACGAGCGCGATGCGTGGAGAGGTAACGAATGCGGAAGGAGCGCGACGCGAAGCGTCGCGCGACACATCGCTCTTTGAGCGGATGCCCGAGCTAGTGGTGTATCCGAAAGATGCAAATGATGTGAGTGCGATAGTAAAAGAGATAGGCCGCGCCCGCGTCGCGGGCGCAGAAGTCTCGCTGGCAGCGCGCGCAGCAGGAACCTGTATGTCAGGCGGCCCTCTCACAACCAGCGTAGTGGTTTCCTTCACCAAGCATATGAACCATATCGGAGAGGTTGTCTCCCTCGACTCCGCTCGGGATGAAATCGCGGGTTATGCGATTTCAGAGCCCGGAGTGTTTTATAGTGATTTTGAAAAAGCGACGATGGAAAAAGGACTGATGCTTCCCTCCTACCCCGCGAGCCGTGAGATAGCCGCCATGGGCGGCATCGTCGCCAACGACGCTGGCGGAGAACGCACTCTTAAATACGGAAAAACTGAAAAATATGTAGAGGAGCTTGATGTCGTTCTCTCTGACGGCTCGCAGGTTACCTTCAAGGCGCTCACTCCGTCGGAATTGGAAGAAAAGAAAAAACTGGAGACGCTGGAAGGAAATATTTATCGCGAGATGGACTCGCTCCTCGCAGAAAATGCAAAACTCATTGAATCGCACCGTCCGAAAGTTTCTAAAAATTCTGCCGGCTACGCGCTCTGGAGCATTCGCGATAGGACTTTCAACTTAGCCAAACTTATCTGTGGCTCGCAGGGCACGCTCGCGCTCTGGACAAAAGCGAAACTCGCACTCGTGAAGCCAAAGGAGCACCGCGCGATGCTTGTTATCTTTCTTCACGACCTCGCTATACTGCCTGAAATAGTGAAGCGCGTCCTGCCTATGAATCCTGAATCGTTTGAATCCTACGATGACCACACCTTCACGCTCGCGGTTAAGTTACTCCCACAGATGCTTATGCAAATGGGATTGGTAAAGGCCGCGAGACTCGGGATTGATTTCATACCAGAAGCGTTGATGGTCGCAACAGGTGGCGTGCCTAAACTAATCCTCATGGCCGAATTCGCCGAGGACACGATTGAAGAGGCCGACGCTAAAGCCATGAAGGCCAAAGAGACTCTGGCTGACCTGAATCTGCAAATGAAAATTGAAAAAAATGAAAAAGAGTCGGAGAAGTATTGGATAGTTCGCCGAGAGAGCTTTAATCTTCTGCGTAAGAATCTTCACGGGCTCCACACGGCGCCCTTCATAGACGACTTCGTCGTCCCGCCAGCCTGCTACGCCGAATTCTTGCCGAAATTGAATGCGCTTCTCGCCGAATACTCATCACACTTCATCTACACCGTCGCTGGACACATCGGCGACGGAAACTTCCACATCATTCCGCTTATGGACTTATCAAAAGAAGAAAATCGGCAGGTTATCTTGGACCTCGCGCCGAAGGTGTACGAGCTCGTTATAGCCGAGGGAGGCACGACCACAGGAGAGCACAACGACGGCATCATCCGCACACCCTACCTCCCGATGCTTTTCGGCGCAGAAATGGTCGCGCTATTTGAAAAAACAAAAAAGATTTTTGACCCTCTCAACATCTTCAACCCAGGCAAAAAGGTTGGTGGTACCTTCACCGATATTAAGCGGGACATGATAAAAGAAGCAATGTAAATTTTGCAGAATTTGTTATACTAAAAGAATGAAGCGCGCTTTCGCCATAATTATCGTCTCTCTGCTCGTCCTCGCCCTTGTCGGGTCGCTGATTCCCGCTCTTGTCACCGGCACGTATTAGTTGTCCACAGCTTCTTGTGTTTTGTGGGTATTTCTGGCATACTGCTAATAACTCGCAGAGTATTCGAGCTTCGCTCGGTCAATGGTGACCGCAAGTGTTCAGTTTCGGCGAGGTTAATCAGTTAAATCCAATAACACATGGACAGTCCAGCAGGAGGTGCAACAGCAGTACAGGGGAATAAGCTTTACGTAGGCGGTATCCCCTATCGCTCTACAGAAGACGATATGAAGAAGGCCTTCGGTGAGGCCGGAACAGTCGTTTCTGCGAGCATTATCAGTGACCGTATGACGGGCCGTTCGCGCGGTTTCGGCTTCGTGGAGATGGCTTCTGAAGCAGAGGCGCAGGCGGCGATAGACCGTTGGGACGGTAAGGAGATGGATGGGCGAACGCTCTCTGTCTCCTTCGCTCGCCCGCAGGGTGATCGTCCTCCTCGCCGCGAAGGCGGTTTCGGAGGCGGTGACCGAGGTGGTTACGGTGGTGGCACACAGGGTGGCTACGGCCGTGGCGGATACTAAATCTTCAGCTAAACAAAAGGCGCTCCACTTCGTGGGGCGCCTTTTGGATGAACCAGAGGCTTACGTTATCGGTTGGCAACCATTTATTGGACTCAAAATTTATCTGGATTCAAAACCGCTTATCCCACGGCCCGAAACAGAATGGTGGACCGAAAAGCTCATTACTAATGTCGGGACGTACTACGTCCCGACATTAAAATTTCTAGATTTATGCGCAGGAAGCGGAGCGATTGGATGTGCAGCGCTCGCGAAGTTACAGAACGCGCATGTCTACTTCGGTGAGATTGACCAGGCGCACGAAGCGACTATTTTGAAAAATATTCGTGAAAATAATTTGGATGCATCGCGTGCCGATGTCCGCATTGGCGACTTATTTGAACCGTTCGGCAATATTAAATTTGATGTAATCGCGGCGAACCCGCCATACGTCCCCCTTGGCCGTATACTCCCTCAGAGCGTCGCCGATTATGAGCCGTCTCTCGCTCTCCTGGCTGGAGTAGATGGCCTTGACGTTATTCGTCGTATCGCGAAAGAGCTCTCGAAACATCTCGCAGAAGGAGGTGTCGCTTGGATAGAATGCGACCTAGGACACGCGGCCGCTGCGGCCGTTCTCTTCAGCGATCAAGGCTTCCATGCCCTGATACGCACCGACCAATATGACAAACCTCGCATTATCGTAGTATCATTTAAATAATGACCGACCGACCCTTGCAACCGTTTTCAGCTCCTACTTCTTTGGGGTCGTTTGTGCCAGACGGCGTTTCCTACGAAATGATAGTTGAATGGGTTCTTTATGTCGTATTAGTTTTCTGGGCCGTTTACACTATTGTTGCGGTCTATCATTGGCTTAAATATTCTCACGGCTCGTGGGTCGCCTTTCCGGCTATTGCCACACATCTCGTTGTTTCTTTTGTGCTAATAATATTTGCGTTCTCCGGAGTTTTCACAATATGAAAGAATTTGAACTTGGGCCAGACGAACAGGTAGTGATAGAAACACGCAAGCATTGGTTTCTCTTTCTTGTTGAACTTCTGCCATATGTAATCCTAGCGATTGTTCCATTCGCACTCCCTAAGATTATTCAGCTCGTTCCTCCACTCGCACAGTACGCAGCATTCTTTGATTTCAACATGTCATACGAGCGCGCCGCGCTCGGCATCTGGCTACTCATCGCATGGACGAGCGCGTGGGGCGCTTTCACAAAATACTTTCTCGACGTGTGGGTACTCACAACCCAGCGTCTCGTGGACGTCGAACAACACAGATATTTTTCACGCGAAGTTTCAAGTGTTCTTCTTTCGCGCGTACAGGACGTAACTACAGATATTACTGGGATTATTCCATCGCTTCTTGGTTTCGGAAACATCAACGTACAGAGCGCCGGCGCAACAGAAAAATTTCATATGCGAGGCATCCCTCGGCCAACACAGATGCGCGACCTAATTATCAAATACATTCCTGAAGAACCAAAACAGCCTGTCATCTGATACAATCCAATTAATGAGCGAGCCTCTCTCTACCGACTCATATAAAGGCGTCCGGGATTTCTACCCAGCCGACTGGGCGCGTATGCTGGCAATGTTCTCGCGTATACGCGTAACACTCCTCGCGTGGGGCTACGAAGAATACAACGCATCTCCTCTGGAGCGCGCCGAACTATACGAAGCAAAAACGTCCGAGGAAATAGTAAACGAACAGACCTACACTTTTACAGATCGCGGAGATCGTAGAGTGACGATCCGCCCCGAGATGACGCCAACTCTCGCGCGGATGGTCGCAGGTAAACGACGTGAGCTCGCCTTCCCGCTCCGATGGTTCTCTATCGGCAACCGCTTCCGCTACGAACGCCCGCAGAAGGGACGGCTGCGCGAGTTCTACCAGGCGGATATTGACCTTGTCGGTTTACCGAAAGGCGAGGCAGATATTGAGATTATTCTACTTGCATCAGCGATATTGAAAGCATTTGGTGCGAAAGAAAATGACTTTGTCATTCGTGTGAATTCGCGGGCACTTCTAAATTCAGCCTGCGCGGAAGCGGGGCTTAAAAGCGATGACATTAAACAATATTTACGCCTCTTGGATAAGAAATCAAAGATGACACCAGAAGCTTTTGACGTGGCATCAAGCACGATCACAGTGAAAGACCCGCTCACGCTCATTGATGCGAAGCCTTTAGAAATGTTCATCGCCGAACTTAAGAAACGTGGCGTTGGGAATGCGGTCTTTGATTCTGGCATCACACGCGGTTTTGACTACTACACCGGAATTGTCTTTGAAGTATACGATACGAATTTGGCTAACCCGCGTGCACTATTCGGCGGAGGACGCTATGATGAGCTCGTCGCACTTTTCGGTGGCGAGCCAATTCCCGCCGTCGGCTTCGCACTCGGCGATGTTACTCTAGCCGACTTTTTAGAAACGCATGGCCTCGCGCCCGCAGCGGGCGCGAGTATTCCTCAACTGTATGTCGGAACACCATCTGAAAGCGACATTCCGTCCGCACAGTCATTCGCCGACACTCTGCGTAAGGAAGGCGGGCGAGTTTTCGTTAACCTCACTGCTCGCGCGCTCGGCGACCAGATAAAAGACGCTGTGAAGCGCGGAATTCCCTACTTCGTCGCGTATGGCGCGAACGAAGTTGTGAACAAATCAGTGCGTATGAAAACACTCGCGACTGGCGAAGAAGTCGTTCTTCCGGTGTCCGATCTCCCGATGCGTCTGCGCTCTGTAATCTAGATTTATGCGTGTTATTACCTTTGACATAGAATCAATTTCAGACTCGGTGGTACGAGGACATATTGATGTGAACGAACAAGAACTCACCGTTGTCGGTATTCACGATTCAGAAACCGAAACCTATTCTTCGTATTTTAAAGAAGAACTCCATACACTCTGGCCGATACTGGAGCGCGCGGATATGCTCATAGGATTCAATTCAGATAGCTTTGATATCCCGCTTCTGAACCGCTACTATCCGGGAAACCTCTCGCACATACGCTCTCTGGATTTACTTTCAGAAGTACAAAAAGTTTTGGGTAGACGCATCAGGCTCCAGGCGCTCGCCGAGGCCACGCTCGGCAGAGGCAAGTCCGGAGACGGGCTTAAAGCGAGCGACTGGTGGAAGGAGGGAAAGAAAGATGAAGTGGCCAAGTACTGCATTGAAGACGTCCGCATCACGCGCGAGCTCTACGACTACGCGCTCGCGAACGGTGTTTTGAAATATAAAGACCTTAGCGACATTCGCGATATTAAAATTGACACGTCCCTCTGGAATGGGATGGCATCTGCTATGCCCGCGATGACCCACGCATTACAATTATGAAAACTTCTCTTACAATCCCGTTCGCGATTATCGCCGGAGGGATTATCGTCGCCATAGCGGTGTATGTCTCTCAGCCAAAAGTTCCTGCGAAGATCATTGGCGACCCGGCGCTAGTGCGACCCGTGAGCGCGTCCGACCATATCTTCGGGAATCCTACTGCGCCGGTAGTGATTGTTGAATATTCCGACTTTGACTGTACATACTGTAAGGGATTTCGCGATACGCTCCACCAGATTATCGCGAACGTGGGAGTGAACGGAAAAGTCGCTTGGGTATTCCGTCATTTCCCTCTCTCCGAGATTCACCCAAACGCGCGCGCGCACGCGCGCGCGTCCG
>CALRBA010000012.1 GCA_943353835.1 Candidatus Nomurabacteria bacterium
GCGGCGTCAACGACCGAGATGCCGTCGTTCTTGATGCGATTGATAATCTGCTCCTTCACGTCCTTGGCGATGCGGTGCTTCTTCATATGCTTGTATGTTAGTGTGGCTAATCATACAAGGTTGGTATGCAAATTTTGGGGTCCAGGCCACTTTTCAAGAATGCCGTGCTCGAATGCGTTTTAATACTTTCTCTCGTTTTTCACGCATCTCAACCTTCGTTTTACGACCCCAAGCATCAGCGACCTTGTGGCGATTGCGTTGGTACGACTTGTACGAGGCGTTATGGAATTCCCGATAGCCCGGATTCTCCTTTTTCAGGAATATGTACTCATGCGCCTTACCATATTCATTAAGAACAATCCGAGCCTTGAGTTCTCCGTTTCGAACCATTTTCCGCACCGTTGGTGATTTGAAACTGAACTTCTCGAACTGCCAGGTTTTGAAGTAGCTGTCGTGGTCGGTGCAGACGAAGGTCGGGATTATGCCTTCCTTGATTGCTTTGCGACACAGAAGACATGTATTCCCATACCAGTCGTACCAACCGTTCGTCTCACTAATCGACCACCCACACACCATGCAGCTATAGTGACCATCCACTGGGAATCCGTCTGGATGATTTTTCAACTTACGCTTACGTGCCGCATCCTTTTGCGACATTTCCCAGAGGAGTTCAAAGAATCCTGCAAGATTATGTGCCGCCTCACTGGCCTCGGCGTCCGTAAGATCTTTTTTGTACTCCTTCTTATAAATATTCTTGAATTCGTTGATTAAATCGTCTGATAGTTGCATACAGTTGCTTAATTTATCGAATAAATGAAGCACCTCTAAAGTGTCTCATTTGTCTCATTTTGGTACAGTACCGCCGCCCTAGTTGGTCGATCTAAAGCGAGCGAAAACCCTTCAAATCATTGGAAAGCGACCCATACCGGCCCCCGTCGACTAAGGGGGAAGGAAGGCCCCCTAAAAACCTTGTAACTCCCTATGGGTACGGGTACAGTACCGCTCCGGGCAACACGCGATCAGGCATAAAGCTCCGAAAAGAACACAAAAGTCGCGACGTACGTCGCGATTTTTGTGTTTGGAAGTATACTGAACCAGAAATCTTGTACACTGCAGGATATGACCCGAGAAGCATTTGATAAATTGGTGCAGGAGGGGTTTCTGCTTATTCCAGAGAAGTTTCGTGAGAGGATACAAAATGTCGCACTCTTGGTTGAAGACAATCCGTCAGAGGAAGTGCGAATACGGGAAGGTCTTGTAGGAGATGAAACGCTCCTCGGGTTGTATCAGGGCATTCCGAATACGGTGCGTGGCGACTCATACGGCATCGGCCCTACAGTGCCAGATACCATCACGCTTTTCAAATTACCGATAGAGGAAGCGGCTGGCGGTGCGCCTGAAGAGGTTCGCAAAATTGTCGCAGAAACGATTTGGCACGAGTACGCTCACTACTTTGGCATGGACGAAGAAGAAGTGCGATTTCGCGAAGAAAAGCGCGCGAGGCCCTAAACGACAGTATTCGTCGGCGAACCGGCTCCAAAACTTTTTATGTTATCAATAGTTGTGTTGAGAATGCGCTCCACAGCTTCGACAGTATTGAAGGCGAGGTGCGGAGTGACAATAACGCGCGGGTGTTCTATCAGGTAGTGGTTTTCTAATGCGATTTTAATCGCTTCGGCATTCGGGTGGGGTGCTGTGAGAAGTACTGCCTCATCATTTAGCTCGCCTTCTTCTTCTAATACATCCAACGCCGCACCGGCGATAATGCCGTTCCTCAGTGCTTCAACGAGCGCTTGCGTTTCTACAATAGCGCCACGTGAAGTATTAATAAGGTACGCGCCCTTCTTGAAAGTGCCAATGTTCTCTTTGTTGATGAGGTGATGCGTGTGCGCGTTGTATGGGACATGAAGAGTGACGATATCAGACGTTGCGAGAAGTTCCGGTAAAGTCGCGTACGTAAAATTAAGTGTCCGAGCCAGTTCGTCATTTCTGTTCACGTCAAATCCGAGGACCTTAATACCGAAGCCACTAGCCATTCGTATAACGTGCTCGCCGATGTGGCCGGTACCGACAACGCCAATAGTCTTTCCAGACAAATCAAAACCGCGCAGACCTATTGGTGAGAACGCGCCGTCGCGCACGCGCTCGTCGGCATCTATAACGCGCCGCGAGAGTGCGAGAAGAAGCGCGAAAGTGAATTCAGCAACGGTATTTCCGCCATAAAAAGGAACATTCGCCACTGTTATTCCGCGGCGTACCGCTTCAGCAGTATCAATATGGTCAAAGCCAGTTGAGCGCGTCGCGATTAGCTTCAGAGCAGGGAAGCGTTTCATCTCGTCCTCTCCAATCTTTGATTCTATAAAAGTGCACAGGACAGTTGCTTCTGAGTCAGACAAATCCGAAAATGAAGCGAGTGAACCATCATGAAAAATAATCTCTTCATTCGGCAGTTTCGCTTTCACATATTCCTCCTCCCACACCTCACTAGAAAAGTAATGTATTTTCATACAAAGTAGTATACTCGCATTCTACACCGATTCGGCTTCACGCTCTATGGACGAGTAGCTGTATTGACTTCTATGATGTTAGTCGGTATCTTAACAAGATATTTATTAGATTCTAGTTCGTCGAGAGACGTTGGAACAGAAATGGAAAAATATGACTTCAAAGGAAAAATTCTCATCGTAGGGTTTGGAAGCATTGGACAAGGCGTGTTACCGCTTATTCTTCGGCATTTTACTATTGTGCCGGAGAGGATCACGATCGTCACCGCCGACAAGCGTGGAGAGGATGTGGCGCGCGAATACGGCGTTCAGTTCCTCATTGACCCTCTATTACCGCAGAATTATGAATCTATCGTGGGACGGCACATCGGTTCTGGCGATTTTCTTGTGAATGTTTCGGTTGATGTATCTTCCGCAGCGCTCATTGAGTACTGCCAGCACAATAACATCCTCTATATTGATACGGTAATGGAGCCATGGCTGGGCTTCTATATTGACCCCTCTCTCTCGGTATCACAGCGCTCCAATTATGCGCTTCGCGAAAAGGCGCTAAATCTCCGCGCGCTTCCCATAGAAGGGCCGCGCCCAACTGCAGTGCTCGCACATGGCGCCAATCCAGGTCTCGTTTCTCATTTCGTTAAACAAGCTCTTCTGAATATCGCTACCGATACGAACATGAAAGTAGAACCGCCAAAGACTCGTGAAGAGTGGGCGAAGCTCGCGATGGACCTCGGCGTGAAAGTTATTCACATTGCCGAGCGGGATACGCAGGAATCTCCGATACCGAAGAAAATAGGTGAATTCGTCAACACATGGTCCATAGACGGATTCGTCGCAGAAGGTTGTCAGCCCGCAGAAATGGGGTGGGGCACTCATGAGAAAAAAATGCCGGCGAACGGGTGCGAACACGACTTCGGCTGTGGAAGCGCCATTTATCTGGAACAGCCTGGATACGCAACGCGGGTGCGTAGCTGGACTCCAACATCCCGCGCACAGTACGCGTGGGTCATCACGCACCACGAATCTATCGCCATTGCTGACTACTTAACACTCAAAGACGGCGGAATGGTCACGTACCGACCGACTGTGCATTACGCCTATCATCCCTGCGACGACGCCGTGCTCTCGCTGGATGAGCTCGCGGCCAACAACGGCGTTCAGCAGAAAGAACAGCGTCTTATCAGCGAAGACATCCTTCCTGACGGCGTGGACGAACTCGGTGTGCTACTTATGGGGCATGCAAAAGGCGCGTACTGGTACGGCTCGCGACTCTCAATAGACGAAGCGCGCAAGCTCGTTCCGCACAACAACGCGACGGCGCTTCAGGTCACAGCGAGTATAATTGGTGCAATGGTCTGGGCGATACAAAATCCCACCAAGGGCATAGTGGACGCCGACGAGATTGACCATGAGCTCCTGATGAAAGTCGCGCGCCCGTATCTGGGCAAGGTGTTCGGCGAGTACACCGAATGGACCCCTATAAATGGCCGTGGGAAACTTTTTCCAGAAAAATTTGACTCCGAGGACCCGTGGCAGTTTGAAAATTTCAGAGTGTTCTACTAGAACAAATATAAAGAAATAAAAGCTAAGAATGTGGAGATAGTGATAAGATGAAGAAATATGCATTCTGAAAATAAAAAGCCAGCGCGGGTCTGGCCTGTGCTTCGCGCTTATGGCGCTGTAGCCCTTGCATACCCATGGCTCTTGAGTGCGACCATCATCGCTACGATAACTATCGTGGCTGGGGATATTGTGGCGCCACTCTACTTGAAGAAATTTATTAACGTGCTTGCTGACGGCAACACGGCGCCATCTGTTTTTAACTCTATTGTCTGGATACTTGCAATGTATGCACTCGTTACTCTTGTCGCGTGGATGGGACAGCGCGTGCGGATGCTTACGATTGGACGTCTTGAGGCGCGCGCTATGGCCGACCTCTACGATGAATCTTTTACCTATCTTGTCGGACATTCACATGAGTTCTTCATTTCAAACTTTACGGGGACTCTAACGCGCAGAGTGACTCGCTATGCCCGCTCATTTGAATCAGTTCTGGATAATCTGATTATGAATCTTTTTCCAGCACTTCTCTTCCTCGTCGGCGTGGTGACCGTCTTGTCGCTTCGCGATATTCGACTCGGTATGAGCTTGTTTGTGCTGACCGCCATCTTCATTTATATGCAATTTAAAATGGTTATGTGGCTACAGCCGTTGCGCACTAAACGCACCGAGGAGGATAGTCGTATGACAGGCGCGCTCTCCGATGCGGTGCTGAACCATTCCACTATTACTTCGTTCGCGGCACTGCCGTATGAGCGTTCCTACTTCGGCAAAGTGACGGAAGGATGGCGCGATGCGACGCGCAAATCAATGGACGGGTACGCGTTGATTTACGGCATTCAAGGGTTGTTTGCAGTCTTTATTGAGATCGCACTGCTCGGCGGGACGGCGTATCTCTGGCATAAGGGTCTCCTTACCATCGGTGACTTCGTGCTTGTGCAGATTTATATCATCGGCCTTTTGAACCAGGTCTGGGGCATTGGCCGCAATATGCGCCAGCTGCACGACGCTTTTTCTGAAGCGAACGAGATGCTGGATATTATGGAATTGCCTCACGGGATACAGGATGTGTCCGATGCGAAACAACTTAAGGTATCAGATGGTTCAATCGTTTTTGCCAATGTGGGTTTTGAATATCACGACAGTCATGAAGTGCTCAAGAACTTCAACCTTACCGTACAGCCACATGAAAAAGTGGCGCTGATTGGGTCATCTGGGGCGGGGAAGACGACTATCGCCAAGCTCTTACTCCGGCTCTATGACGTCACTAGTGGAGCGATTACTATCGATGGACAGGATATCGCGCGCGTGACGCAGGAGAGCCTGCGTCGTGCGATCGCGTTTGTCCCGCAGGAGCCGATGCTCTTCCATAGGTCGCTTATGGACAATATTCGCTACGGTCGTCAGGACGCAACCGATGAAGAGGTTATTGAAGCGTCACGGCAGGCGCATTGCTACGAGTTCGTCAGTCAGTATAAAGATGGATTCAATACGCTCGTCGGCGAACGCGGAGTGAAGCTCTCTGGCGGGGAGCGCCAGCGAGTGGCCATCGCTAGAGCCATTCTTAAGAACGCGCAGATACTTGTCCTGGACGAAGCGACATCAAGCTTGGATTCTGAATCAGAAAAACTGATTCAAGATGCACTTCTGCATCTTATGAAAGGGAAGACAGTCATCGCCATCGCCCACAGATTATCTACGGTGATGAATATGAACCGCCTTATAGTTATGGAGCAGGGCGCGGTTGTTCTCTCCGGCACACACGACGAACTTCTCTCGCACGAGAGCAATCTCTATAAGAAACTCTGGGAGATTCAAGCTGGCGGGTTTATCAATACTGACTAAGCAAAATGTGCGCGGCTGATGGGTGTTGATCCCACGACCTCTACCGTGACAGGGTAGCGCTCTACCGTTGAGCTACAGCCGCAATTTTCTCATCCTACCAAAATCTTCGCATTTTTGTTAGTGTCTATATATAAGCTGGCGTAGCTCAGGTAGTTAGAGCATGGCATTCATAAAGCCAAGGTCGAAGGTGCAAGTCCTTCCGTCAGCACACTAGTTTCTACCGTACCGGTCTTCAAGGCGTTTGATATCGCCTTCATTGAAGTCACCAAAGGCTATTTCTAGAAAGACAGTTCCACCGACTCCGCCTGTGACGCGATGTTCTGAAGAACGTGAACAAAAAAACGAATCACCTTCGCGCGCCTCATTATCCTTATTTCCGATGCGTATTACACCTGAACCTTTTATAACGCGCCAGAACTCATCGCGATTTTCGTGCGTTTGAAGGCTGATAGATTCTCCTTCGTTAACCGTAATAATCTTTACAGTCGTTTTTTCATTCAACGTGAAGCGTTCAAAGTTTCCCCAAGGGCGCTCTTCTTTTTCATAATTAGATAGACCTTCCATGCTATAAAGTATACAGTATGAACGGCTTCCATCATCTGCGTGCGCGAGCGCGAGCGACTAGAGGTCTAGAACCGTTCCCTTCTAGAAATAAGATGAAGCGTTTTCTGGATTATCTTATGTATGGCGTCGGCATCCTCGCGCCTCTCGCGTTAGTCCCACAAATTCTCCAGCTCTATACGACCAAGAGCGGCGTCGGTCTATCTATATCCACATGGATTCTTCTAACTATGGTCAACATTATGTGGGCTATTTATGGTTTCGTGCATAAGGATAATCACATATTTTTCGCCAACATTCTAATAGCGCTCTTCAACAGTGTGATTGTAGTTGGTGTGCTGATGTATTAAAAAAAATTGAAAAATGTGCGGAAATGTCGTAGTCTGCAAAGGTGCGAAGAATCCGGGCGGGTCGCCGAGATAGCTCAGTTGGTAGAGCACGTCCATGGTAAGGACGAGGTCGTCGGTTCAATCCCGACTCTCGGCTCCAGAATGAATGGGGACATATGAATGGGGATATGAATGGGGACAGTCACGATTCTTTAAGTAATTGTATGTTCTAATATACTCATGCCACGCCTCGCTCGTGTCGACGTCGGAGATGAGATCTATCACGTAATTAATCGTGCGAATGGTCGTTTGCAGATATTCACAACACCTGAAGAG
>CALRBA010000013.1 GCA_943353835.1 Candidatus Nomurabacteria bacterium
GCGCCAAGGAAAGGTCGCGGTCGCCCAAAGATAGCTGCCAAGCGCGCGAGCATCCCCGCTGGTACCGACCTCTCACAAGTCACCCTCGCCGACGCGGTGCGTTACCTATCGCTCCCGCGCGAGCTGGGAATGCATCCCTCAACTGGCAAGGCTGTGTTTTCAAACACCGGACGATTCGGCCCCTACGTTGGAAGCGACGGAGAGTTCCGCTCGCTCAAGGCGAAAGTCGGAGATCCTTACACCATCACTCTCGATGAGGCGTTCATGCTTCTCTCTGAGCCGAAGAAGCCACCAAAGGGCGTGGAAATAGTAAAAGAAATCGGTAAGCATCCGCGCACCGGTAAAAATCTCGTCCTATATAAATCAAAACAAGGCCTATTCCTCAAAAAAGGTCTCCGCCGTATCTATCTGCCTGAAAAAACCAAAGCCGATACATTCTCGCCGGAAGAAGCTGCCGAGTATCTGAAATAATTTTGTCATTGGTGTATAGTAAGCGCCTATGACGACAGTTAAGGAGATTGTTAGCGAGATGTCGGGGGCATCGCCCGAGGATATTATCTTTATAGAAAAAGCATACGAATACTCTAAGAAGGCGCACGAGGGACAGAAACGCTACTCGGGCGAGCCGTATTTTGTGCATCCATCGGCAACTGCAAAAATTCTTGCCGAATACGGTATGGACGCAACGACAATTGCCGCAGGCCTCTTGCACGACGCGGTTGAAGACGGTCGTGTCTCGCGTGCAGAAATAGAAAAAGAATTCGGGAAAGAAATGCTCTTTATAGTTGATGGTGTGACCAAGCTGGGTACGCATAAATACCGCGGGGCCGAACGCCATGCAGAATCTTTGCGCCGTCTTCTAGTCGCGACCGCGAGCGACATTCGCGTTCTTATAGTGAAGCTCGCAGACCGCAAACACAATATGGAGACTCTGGAACATGTGCCTGAGCAGAAACGTAAGCGTATAGCTCTGGAGACACTTGAAATTTATGCTCCGATAGCAGACCGCCTCGGTATGGGAAGAATAAAACGCACTCTTGAAGATCTTTCTTTTCCGTACATAGACCCGGACGCGGCAGCACATACGGCTGAAGTGAGAAAATTGAAAACGCAAGAAACCGAGGACGGTCTCGCAAAAATGCAGAAGGACTTACAGCGCGAACTCGCGAAAAAAGATTTGAAAAATTTTCGTACAGAGATACGGATGAAAGGTGTCTGGAGCCTGCACCAGAAATTGCTCAGAAAACATGACGACATAACTCTCATTCACGACATAGCAGCTCTGCGAATTATAGTTCAGACAATTGAGGATTGCTACTCCACATTTGGAGTCGTTCATGCTCTGTATAAGCCGTTTCCTGGCGAGTTCAAAGATTATATCGCCTTTCCGAAGCCGAATGGCTACCAGTCTCTGCATACAACCGTCGTAACGCCTGATGCGGGTATCGTAGAAATTCAAATCCGTACGGAAGAAATGCATAAGAGCGCACAATTCGGTATTGCATCTCACATGTCTTATAAACAGCTCGGGAAAGAAATAGAGAATCTCGACAAGAATGTTCAGAAAAACAGATTTTCTTCTCTATCATTCGCGTGGGTTCGCTCGCTCATACCATCTCTCATGAGATTTTCAAAAAAGAATCCAGAAAATAAGACGACAGAAGCGATTAAAGTCCCTCCTTGGCTTGCCGAACTCGCCGAGGCACATACCGGCATTGCAGGTTCAGAAGAGTTCGTAGAGGGACTCAAGGAGGACTTCTTTTCGCATCGTGTGTTCGTTTTCACCCCGAAAGGAGATGTGATTGACCTGCCCATGGCGTCAACACCAATTGATTTTGCATACGCTATTCACAGCGACCTTGGCGACCATCTTCAGGGGGCTAGGGTGAACGGGAAGCTCGTTTCATTTGACACAAAGCTCGGCAATGGAGAAGTGGTTGAAATAATACGGCGCGATTCGGCACATCCGTCTTCAAAATGGCTTGATATGGTGCGTACGTCGCTCGCGCGCCGTCATATCCGCGCCGCGCTTGGAATGACAGAGCCAACAAAGCATTCTAGACGCAAGAAGCGCGGTAAACTAGGACACCTGATGACAAAATTTAAACAGTAAAGTTACTGACCGAATAAAGCTCGTCTTCGTTTGGTTCTTCTGGAGCGGCCTTCGGCACAGGATCGTCGAAAAGCTGTGTCGTATTAGGAAAAATCTTTGGTTGGTTTTCGTCCGCTTTTTTATTTTCGCGCTCTGCCGCTAACATATCGGCCAATTGTTGTAAATCGTCAGGAGAGAAGAAGTCTATGCGCAGACAGCCTCCTTCGGCGTTTGTCTCAATGATAACGCGCGTACCGAGTGTTTCGGTAAGCGATTTTTCCAGCGCTACCATATCAGCGGACTTGCGATTATGTTTGTGCACACGCTCCTGCGCGATGGAACGAGCGATGCGTTCGGCAGCTCGGACATTCAGTTTTCTTAAAATAATTTCTTTAAAGAGAGTCTCACGTTCCTCGGGGCGCTCGTTAAGCGCCATCAGCGGGCGGGCGTGGCCCTCGCTAATTTCCCGCCCCACAATTGCATCTTGCATATGCTCAGGGAGTGAGAGGAGACGGAGCGAGTTGGAGACGTATTCGCGACTCTTACCAATCTTTGCCGCGCACTCGGCATGCGAGATACCGAATTCATCAATCAGCTTTTGAAGAGCTTTTGCTCTGTCAATAGCATTTAGGTCCTCTCTCTGGAGATTTTCAATAATCGCGAGCTCCAGCTTGGTGAGATTGCTCTCGCCCGAGCGAATAACGACCGGTATCTGCTTCAGACCCGCAAGCCGGCTCGCGCGCAAACGCCGCTCGCCCGCGATGAGCTCGTACACGCTTTCAAGACCTCCCTCCGGCTTCTCGACGTCTGTGCGACTGACAACAAGCGGCTGGAGAACACCGTACTGGCGAATGCTCTCCGCGAGCGAGGTGAGGCCAGTCTCGCTGAATTCTTTTCTCGGCTGGTATGGGTTCGGTAATATCCGCTCAACATCAATCCAGAAGACCGAGTCATACTTGGTCGGTATATAACGTGCTTCTTCGTTCATACTAAATATTTTAACACAATGAAAAATGTTCGGCGAAATGTTAATGTGAACACCACTGCCGGGGTGGCGGAATTGGCAGACGCAACGGATTCAAGACCCGTCGCCGCAAGGCATGAGAGTTCGATTCTCTCCCCCGGCACCAGAAAAGAAAAGTCAAACATGATACCATCGCGAGTGATGCAAAGACAAATACTCTGTATAGTCGGCCCGACTGCTTCTGGAAAGTCTTCTCGTGCGGTTGAGGAAGCGCTAAAGCGTAACGGCGAGATAATTTCTGTGGATTCGCGACAGGTATATCGCGGGCTGGATATCGGTACGGAGAAAATAACCGCCAAAGAAATGCTCGGTATTCCGCATCACCTTATTGATATCCTCAATGCGAACGAGATTTATTCTGCTGGAGATTTTGTAACAGACGCAACTCGTCTGATTGAAGAAATTAGCTCGCGTGGGAAACTGCCGATACTTGTGGGAGGCACACATTTTTACTTTGATGCGCTTCTCTCTGAGCTCCCCACGGGCGTTGATGCGAATCCCAAACTGCGCGAAGAATTAGAGAGACTTGGAACTGCAGAGCTATATGCGCGCGTCCGCTCCGCGGACGCGCGCCGGGCGAGTGAGTTGGACCCGAATAATCGCCGCCGACTTATCCGCGCGCTAGAAATCATTGATTCTCTCGGCACCGTCCCGCCACGTGGCTCAACTGCGCCGCCGTTTGGAACAAGGTTAAACCTTGTTCCAGAATGGATTGTTATTGACCCACCAAGAGATGAACTACGCGCGAGGATTGATGTGCGCTTGAAAAGTGCGCTCGGACGGGGACTGATTGATGAGGTCCGCCGTGTGCGCGATAAAGTTGGCGATGCGCGTCTTAACGAGCTTGGGCTTGAATACAAGATTGTGGGAGAATTTTTAAGAAATGAGCGCGACGAATCGTCACTCTTACCTACTCTCTCTGCGAAACTCTGGCAGTATGCACGTCGTCAGAAAGCATGGCTCCGCAAGTTAGGACATCCGATGTCCTAATTTTGGCACGAACAGCCAGATATGAGGTTGTAGTGAACAGGATCGCCACTGTAATTTGGCCAATCTAAGCATGACTGTCGAGCAACAACTGCTACTCTACTGTAATCTCCTGCAGATCGTGATATGTCGACTCCAGTGCCAGCTCCATGAGTAGAGGCAGTTGCCGCGACAGCGCCACAACTCCACGAAGAACCAAAATGTTTTGTAACTTCCGCAGAAACGGTACTTTTAAGAGCATTACATACTGGATTAGAATTTGACTTCAACTCCTGTGTACACCATCGGTCTCGTATTTCAAATAAATGAGTTTGATATGCTTGCGGTCTGTACGCAGAGGTAACAGTACCCCCAACCAGTCCGATAAATTTATTCACGCAACGTTGTAACATTGGATTATTATTGGGCCATATCACTGTCTGTCCACCCTCCATCTGTTGTGCTTGAGAATCTGTAAGTGGCGAAAGCGGTGATATGGAACATGCCACCGTGACAGTCGGCGGGGGCACGACGGGCGGAGCAACACTTCCCTTTAGGTCAATGCATGGACTGAGTCCGCCGGATGTGATTAGATTCGACCATACTCCTAATGTAGTTTTCCCACTCGTCGCACCAGGATTATAAAGCGCCGCCATAATCGCTGCCACTATCATATAACCGGCGAGTGCGATAACAATGCCGACGATGGTGTGCGTAAGAACTTTTTTAGCTTGTTCTTTACCGCTTGCGTTCACTGGATTCACTACAAAAAGAAACCCAGCCCACGCGATCATAAGAGGCGCGACGAAGACGATGGCGAGCGTGATGAGCAGGCTGATTATGTTGTTAACGACAGTGATGACCGCCCACCAACCAAGTGGACATTGCAACCATCCCTTTTCAATAATCGGACCAAAAAATGGTATGCCAGCGTGAGCGACGAGAGGCAACACGAACGAACTCACCACGAGTAGAAGCGCGAATAGAGATATACGAGAACGCATATCTATATCATACCGCCCTCTGCTCTATTTGTGTCGGCTTTTCCACCTCTCTCATATCTGCTACGCTGT